>CAZUGT010000237.1:0-15946 GCA_964620095.1 uncultured Rhodospirillaceae bacterium
GCCGAACTGCTGATCAACAACTACCTGCCGCCAAAGCATCCGTTCCAGACGGGCATTACGGTCCCGTGGATGAAGGATGTCGTGGCCGCGACAAATGGCTCGGTTACGCCCAAACTGTCCGCCGCCGCGGTGGGTCCGCCGCCGAAGAACTGGCAGACCGTGTCAAAAGGCGTTGCCGATGTCGTCATCCTGGCAAATATTTTCCAGACCAAGCGCATTGTCGGGCCCCAGATTTCCCAGCTGCCGCTTAATTCGCCGGGCGCCGTCAAGACATCGATCGCACTTTGGAAAACGCATGAGAAATTTTTTGCCAAGGCCGACGAATACAAAGGCAACCATCTGGTCGGAAGCTTCCTCCTGGCGCCGAATGTGATTCATAGTCGAGGCAAGCCGATCGTCACCGTTGCCGATTTGAAGGGCTTCAAGCTGCGGTCGGCGCCGGGAATCACCACCAACATCCTCAAGGAACTTGGAGCGGTGCCCGTCGCCTCCGGCCCGGCGAAAATCTTCAGCCTCGTTTCCAAGGGCGTTGTCGACGGCGCGGCGGTACCGGGTCACGGCCTTCGCGCCTTCCGGATCCTGCCCTACATCAAGGCAACGACGGTCATTCCGGGCGGCCTGACCAACACGTCCTTCTCCATGCTGATCAACGGCAAGAAGTGGGACGGCCTCACGAAGCAGCAGCAAGACCAGATCATGAGCATCTCGGGGCTCAAACTTTCCGAACGCACCCTGGCCGGTCAAAAGGCCGCCGATTCCGGCATCGCAGCGGTCAAGAAGCAGGGCGGCCAAGTCGTCCAGGCCGGTCCGGAACTGATGGCGGCGATCAGGAAGCTGGGACAAAAGGCCGAAGCGGACTGGTTGAAGGCCGCCGAAGCCAAGGGGATCGACGCCAAGGCTTCGATGGCGTTTTTCAAGGAACAGCTGAAGTAGTTCGCCCGCTCCCGAACGACTATGGCTGAAGGTGACAAAACGGGCGTCGTCGACCTTGGCGGCGACGGCGCCCAATCCACAAATCCGCTCGATCGGGCGCTCGCCGACGACTATTCGGTGCCGGCGGATGCCGCCGGGGCCTTGGCGGCGCCCGTCAGGCTCCTGACGGTGCTTGCCGCCTTCTTCATGTTTTTCGTGGCCGGCCTGACGATCGTCGATGTCACCGGGCGGTATGTGTTCAACTCACCGGTTCACGGCGGGGTGGAACTGATCGAGTTCGCCCTCGGTCTGCTCATATTTTCCGCCCTGCCCCTCGTCACCGTCAAACGCGCGCACATCGTCGTCGAGCTTTTTGACGGATTCATGAGCAAACAATTCAAGCTGTTTCGGGAAATCATCGTCCTGTTCATCAGCGCCGGGATGATCGCATTCATCACCGAGCGGATGTGGAGAACCGGCCTCGAGATGCAGGAATTCGACGATATTTCCCTGACCCTCGAACTGCCGACCGCGCCGGTACTGTTCGCACTTACCTTCCTCAGCGCCGTGAGCGTGATCGTCCAACTCTATATGCTCTGGAAATATGTGACCGTCGATTTCCGCGCAGGAGTGGTGCCGGGATTCGACCACGACAGGGACGGGGGCGGTTCCTAGATGGTCATCTCGCTGATCGGGTTTGCCATCCTGCTGGGGATCGCCTTCTTCGGTCTGCCGCTCGGATTTTCCATGATGCTGGTGGGCTTTGTCGGCTTTGCATTCATTCGCGGCATGGGGCCGGCGCTGGAAACGGTCAGCCAACAAATTCTGGGATTGGCGCTGAACGCCAATTTCGTCGTCCTGCCCCTGTTCGTCCTGATGGGCGTATTCGTTTTCCGGGCCGCCTTGGCGGAGGATATCTACGAGGCCGCCAATGCCTGGCTCGGCAACAAGCGCGGCGGCCTCGCGATGGCCACGGTCGCCGCCTGCGGCGGCTTTGCGGCCATTTCGGGATCATCGGTCGCGACCGCCGCGACCATGGCCAGGGTTTCGATCCCGCCCATGCGGCGGTTCAAATACAACAACGGTTTCGCCGCCGGCACCGTTGCGGCCGGCGGCACCATGGGAATTCTGATACCCCCGTCCGCCGCCCTCATCGTCTACGGCATTTTGACCGAGACCAGCATCGGGGACCTGTTCATCGCCGGTATCGTTCCCGGCCTCATCACCGTAGCGCTCTACCTCGCGGTGATTTGGGGCGTCGCGTTCCTTATGCCGACTTTGGCGCCGCGCGCCGACAGGGCGACCTGGGCGCACCGCTGGCACACGCTTTCAAAAGTTTGGGCGGTCCTCGTCCTCTTCCTGGTAATCATCGGCGGCATCACATTCGGGGTATTCACGCCCACCGAAGGCGGCGGCATCGGCGCCGGCGGCGCGCTGCTGTTCGCCATCGCCCGCAAGCGGATGAACCTCCGGGTATTCTTCTATGCGCTCGTGGAAGCGGCCGAAACCTCGGCCATGGTATTCACCATCGCCTTCGGCGCGCTCATTCTGAACAACTTCGTCAATGTCGCCGGCATGCCGGACGCCATTGTCGATTTCATCAAGACCCTGGAGATTACGCCGATCACCGTCATCCTCGTGGTGCTGCTGATCTACATTCTGTTGGGTACGATCATCGAAGGGCTGGCGATGATTTTCCTCACCGTGCCCATATTCGTACCGCTGGTCGATGCCTTGGGCTTCGATTTGATCTGGTTCGGCATCGTCATGGTCATGGTCGTCGAAATCAGCCTGATCACGCCGCCCATCGGCCTCAATGTCTTCGTCATCAAGACAATAATGCCGGACGTCCCGCTCTCCAGCATGTTCAAGGGGATTGCACCGTTTTTCGCCGCCGATATCATCCGGTTGATGTTGGTGGTGTTCCTTCCGGGCCTAGCGCTTTGGCTGCCGAAATATGTCGCCCAGTTCTGACCGGAACAACCGCTCATCCCGGCTGCGAAATCGAGCGTATATTACTGGTATGGCATCGAAGCCCGTCATCGCGGTTATTTTGATCCTTGTCCTCGCCGGTTGCTCCAGCCTGCGGCTGGCCTATTTTGGCCTCGACGTGGCCGCACGGAACCAGGTGGCGTTCTACCTGGACCTGGAAGACGAAGACGAACGCCGGTTCGCCGATGCGGCGATGGATCGCGTTCTCGATTGGCACCAGCTGGAAATGCTTCCCCGCTACGCCGCGTTTCTCCGTCGGCAGGCCGATCTATTGGATGCCGGAGATGTAAGCCGTTACCAGGTAATGGCCGCTATGCGGCAAACCCGCGCGCTCTATGAGGAGACCGTAAGGGGTGCAACCGCCGAGGGCGCCCTGGTGCTAAAGCGCCATGCAAGCGAACCCCGCCGGGGATACCTGAAGGCCCGTTTCGACGAAAAGAACACGGAGCGCGAAGAGAGATTGGCTGAACCGATAGCGGAGCGGATCGAAAGACGCGCCGAACGGCAGATCAGGAATATCGAACGGTTTTTCGGCGAGCTTTCCGGCGAGCAGCGGGATCGTGTCCGCACCTATGCCTCGGGGACGGCCGGAGGCTCGTCGGTTTGGCTGAACGCCCGAAAATCGCGGCAAAAGGCCATTTTGGCCTACTTGGCTACCGATCCGGAGATCGGTGACCTGAAGCGGTATTTGGACAAGGTTCTGTTGGCCCCAGACGAAAATATGGCGCCCGGCTATCGCCAATTCATCGCCGGGCGAACCGAACGGTTTGGTCAGCTAATGTTCGATATCATTTCGTCATTCACCGAAGATCAGCGCAAAACCGCCGTCAACCGTCTCCGGGGTTATGCCGACGAGTTGCTGGCGATCTCCAGCTAGAGCGTATTCCGATCTGATGGAAGCTGTGTGGTTTTCAATGGCTTGTATTTTTGGTTGGTGGCGCGGGTTCGCCGCTGCGTTATGACCGCAACTGATCGGAAAACGCTCTAGTTGTCCTCCAGATTCAGACGTTTCTTGAGCTGCGCCATGACGAGGGGGGCGCCGGCAACGATGAACAGAAATCTGACCAGCTGGTGAGTGATAACGAACGTCACCTCGATCCCAAGGGCGAAGCCGATCAACGCCATTTCGACAAAACCGCCCGGCGCGTAGCCAAGGATCAATGCCCGCGGCTCCAGCCCGGAAACGGGACCGGCGGCCAATGCCATCAACAGCGCCAACGCCACCATCGACGTCCCGGCAATGCTGCCATGGACGAGGTATGCGCCAACCTCTCGTACTTTCACCCCGTTGTACATGGCGCCGACGCTGGCCCCGATTATCAACTGCGCCACTGCCATCGGCTCATCCGGCATCGGCGAAGACACCGCCCCGGCGAGGGTCAGCGCCCCGACGGCAAGGAGCGGCCCCATGAGCGTAGGCGCTGGGAGACGCAGTCTCCCCGCCAACGGGATCGCGGCGATGGAGGCAATGAACCAGAGGACCGCGTCCAGCGGAGCCACATCATCAAAATGGGCGTCGGTCCCCGCGAACCCGGTCGGCTCGTACCCGGCAAACAGTCTGAATGAAATGGGAATGAAGATGACGGTGGCCGCAAGCCGGGAAATCTGCATCAGCGATATAATTCGCACATCGCCACCGAAGCTCCCGCCGATGATCGTCATCGGCAGCACGCCGCCGGGCATGGCGGAAAAATAGGCCGTTACCGGTCCATAGCCGGCCACCCTGTGGTAGTAGAGGAACATCGCCGCGCCGGTGATGATGACAAAGATCACCACCCCGGCGCTGCTGATCATCCAGGTTTGAATCTGCTGGGCAATATCCGGAGGAACGCCGGCCCCGAACATGATCCCCATGACGATGAACATGGACGAGCGCAGCCAGGTCGGAATCCACACCCTGACCCCGGACATGGCCGCGGCCGCCGTCACGATCATCGGACCCAGCATCCAAGGAAGCGGCAGGGTCAGATAGACGGCGACGGCCGCCCCGACCGCCCCCAACAGCATGGCGACGGCCAACGGCCGCCACTTTTCGCGCAGTTCATTCAGAGCATTGGAAACGGAAGTCGGCAACGGTGGGGTTCGCTTCTCGGGATTGGGCATCAACTCCCTAGCCCGCAGCCCCGGCAAGGTCCACCCCCGCATGAAATTCCCCGTCTGGCTTAGCGGACTTGATTTGGATTAAGATCGAACCAAGCCCGTTCCGCTATAATGAGGGTAATGACAGACATTTACGGCCGTCATGGAGGCCATTGATGACCAATCCGTACGATCAACTCGACCAGGTCGAGGCGAATTTCGTCCCGATTTCTCCGCTGAGTTTTTTGCGGCGCGCGGCGCGCGTGTATGCGAATCACCCTGCCGTCGTCCACGGCGAACGGAAGTACAGCTACGCGGAGACGTTCGCCCGCTGCCGGCGTCTGGCCAGCGCGCTTGACCGGGCAGGTATCGGCAAAGGCGATACCGTGGCGGCGATGTGCACCAACACCCCTGAAATTTTCGAGGCCCATTACGGAGTCCCTGCGACCGGCGCCGTACTCAATGCCATCAACACCCGGCTGGAGGCCGACACGATCGCGTACATTCTGGATCATGGCGAGGCCAAGATGCTGATCACCGACCGCGAGTATTCGGCGGTGATCAAGGAAGCGCTCGGCAAGGCCAAGGTCAAGCCACGGGTCATCGATGTGAACGACGTCCTGGCGCCGGACGGCGAAATGCTCGGTGACGAGGACTATGAAAGCTTCATCGGCGGCGGCGACGAGGGGTATGCATGGAAGCTGCCGGACAACGAGTGGAACGCCATCTCTCTCAACTACACGTCCGGCACGACAGGCAACCCCAAAGGCGTCGTCTGCCACCACCGCGGCGCATACATGAATGCCATCGGCAATGCCATGGCCTGGAACATGACGGAGAATCCCAACTACCTGTGGACGCTGCCCATGTTCCACTGCAACGGCTGGTGCTTCCCGTGGGCGTTGGCCGCATATGGCGGGACCTCGTTCTGCCTAAGAAACGTCGAAGCGAAAGCCATCTACGACTCAATTGCCGATCAGGGCGTCGACCATCTCTGCGGTGCGCCGATCGTTCTCGGCATGATCGTCAACGCTTCGGATGATGATAAACGGGAGTTCGGCCATCTCGTCAAAGTGATGACCGCCGGAGCCGCGCCGCCTGCCGCCGTTCTCGAGAAAATGGAGGCCGGCGGATTTGAGGTTACCCACACCTACGGCCTGACGGAAGTTTACGGACCAGCCACGGTCTGCGCCTGGCACGATGAATGGAACGAACTGAGCGCCGAGGAGCAGGCAGACCTCCGCTCCCGCCAAGGCGTCCCTTTCGTGGTGTCAGAGGAACTGGCGGTGATCGATCCGGAAAGCATGGAGCCGGTTCCCGCGGACGGCGAAACCATGGGCGAGGTGATGTTCCAGGGCAACAACGTGATGAAGGGTTATCTGAAAAACGAAGAGGCCACCTCGGAGGCCTTCGCCGGCGGCTACTTCCACTCCGGTGACCTCGGCGTGATGCACCCCGACGGCTACATCGAACTACGAGACCGGTCCAAGGACATCATCATCTCGGGCGGCGAGAACATTTCATCCATCGAGGTGGAAAACATGCTCTACAAGCACCCGGCGGTCCTTGCCGTGGCTGTCGTCGCCAAGCCTGACGAGAAGTGGGGCGAAACGCCGTGCGCATTCGTGGAACTGAAACCGGACGCCGATGAGGTAGGCGCCCAGGAAATCATCGATTTCGCCCGCGACAATCTGGCCCACTTCAAATGTCCCCGCTATGTGGTGTTCGGTGAACTCCCCAAGACATCGACCGGCAAAATCCAGAAGTTCGTGCTTCGAGGCCGAGTGGACGAAGCCGCCGCGCCTTAACCCTGGGGAGAAATGCGCCTTAAGATTTGCCGTCGCTGATATCGTGGATGACGGCCAGGGTCTCGTCGAACCAGTCGGGATCCGGGAGCTCGGCATAAGCGCGGCGGAGCGCCAAACTCCAGCGATCGCGGATGCCGGAGAAGTAGGCGTCGTCCTCGTCCAGGGTCCGGCGAAGCCGGGTTCGGAGGGCGCC
The DNA here is from genome assembly GCA_964620095.1 of uncultured Rhodospirillaceae bacterium. GTDB lineage: Bacteria > Pseudomonadota > Alphaproteobacteria > Rhodospirillales > UBA2165 > JAJDXO01. The sequence continues at coordinate 6,985 of CAZUGT010000237.1, forward strand.
ATCCTGGTAAACCAGAAGATCGACCGGAAATCCGACCGATAAATTGCTTCGAAGGGTCGAGTCCATGGACACCAGCGCGAGTTTGGTCGCGTCTTTCAGGGACATCCCGGAGGTTACGGCGCGGTCGAGAATGGGCTTGCCGTATTTGTGCTCACCGATTTGCAGGAACGGCGTGTCCTCGGAAGCCTGAATAAAATTCCCCTCGGCATATATCTGGAACAACCGCGTCCGTCCGCCTGCCAACTGGCCACCGAGGAGGAAGGACGCGTTGAACTCTTGATCATGCCGCTCGAGAGCCTTCCCATCGGCCTCGTAAACATCGCGGATTGCCGAGCCCACCAGCCGGGCCGCCCGGAACATGCTGGTGACGCCGAACAGGCCTCCATCTCCACGATTATCCGGCCCGTTCCATTCTTCGATCAAATTGACCACCGCTTGGGAGATGGCAAGACTTCCGGCAGACAACAGGCAGAAAACACGATCGCCCGGACGCTCCCAGACGGTCATTTTGCGATAGGTCGCGATGTTGTCCACGCCCGCATTTGTCCGCGAATCCGACAGCATCACCAGCCCTTTGTCGACCAGAACCCCAACGCAGTACGTCATCTTCGATTCCCTCGCATAACCGCTCCCGGCAACGCCACGAGCCTATTGAGCGGCGCTTACCTGCACCTGAACCTGCATCTGCTCATCGGCGGATCCGATCCGAAACCCCCGGACAGGCGCCGCATCAAGATAGTCCCGGCCAACGGCAACCCGGACGTGAGCATCGGTCGGACATATGCGGTTTGCAACATCAAATCCGACCCATCCCAAATCGTCGACAAATAATTCCGCCCAGGCGTGACTAGCGTCAAAGGGCCCGGTGCTTCCTTCGCTCCACAGGTAGCCGCTCACGTAGCGGGCGGGCACCTCGAGGGCGCGGGCGCAGGCAATGAACACATGCGCGTGGTCCTGGCAAACACCGGCGCCGGCGGCAATCGCCTCGGCGGCGGTATGGGCCGCATCGGTGGCGCCGGTCTCATAGTCGACGGCCTCACGGACCAGGCCCATGAGTCGGTGACCGAGGTCCAGATTTCCATCGGCATTGCGTTTCGCCTGCTGGGCCAAGTCGTGAATCGCCTCGTCCGCTTCGGTGAGGCCGGTTGATCTGAGATAAAACAGAGGCCGGAAACGCTCAATGGCGCCGGAGAGCACGCCATTCGTATCTTGGGTGCGAACCTCGCCCGACGCCCGGATGGTGACGTGGGAATGGTCTCCGACGGTGGTGAGCGTGTGCACTAGATTTCCGAAACCGTCCTCCCCCGACGAGGCCGGGGAACGTCCGCGTCCGGCAACGTTCCAGCGAAGCACCGACTGCCCGCTGGAAATGCAGGGCGTCAGCCTGAGCGCCTGGATCGAGTAGTTGACCGGCCGGTCGTAGCGGTACGTGGTCTCGTGGGAAATGACGATATCCATCGGCTCAGGCCAGATAATCCCGTTGAATCTGGCGCCCCAATCGATTGTTGCGCTGAATGAAATCGGTCAAGAACTCGTGGAGGCCGCGCTGGAAAATGTCCTCGGCAGGCTGGTAGGCCAGGTCGGCATGAAGCGCCTTTGCCATTCTCAAACATTCTTTCCGCTCCCCGTACATGTCGGACAGCCGCTCCAAATATTCGGTGAGCCCCACGAGACAGGAAAGAAGCGAGCGGGGCACTTCGGCGCGGAGGATCAGCATCTCTGCGACCCGCCAAGGCTGCAGCGCACCCCGATAGAGATTGTGATATGCCCTGTTGGCCGTCACCGCCCTCAGCAACGCGCTCCACTGATAGAAGTCGAGAGTCCCGCCGACATCCTCGTGGTCGGGCAGCAGGACGTGGTACTTCACATCCAGCAGCCGGGCAGTGTTGTCGGCACGCTCCAACAGCATTCCCATCATGACGAAGAAATACGCATCGCTGCGAAGCATGGTGCTGGTCGTCGCGCCGACGAATTGGGTGGACCGGTCCTTGATCCAATCCAGATAGTCCAGTATCCCGGCGCCGGACTCGGCCGAGTGCCGGCGGGAATGCAATTCAAGCCATGTGCTGTTGAGCGACTGCCACATGGCAGTCGTCAGGGAAACGCGAACGGCGCGGCCATTGCTCCGTGCGTTTTCGAGACACGAAGGAATCGAATAGGGGTTGTCGTTCCGAATTCCGATAAACTCGATGACGTTTTGAGCGCCCACGGCCTCGTATTCCCGGTCGAAGGCGTCCTGGCAGCCGGCAATGGCCAAGGTCGATGCCCACTCGGTACCGTCGGCGCTGGCCGGCATGATCGACAGCCGGTGGCCGACTTCGAGCAGCCGCGCCAGACTTTCGGCCCGCTCCATGTAACGGGACATCCAAAAGAGATTGTCGGCGGTGCGGCTCAGCATAACGGGATCATTCGTTCAGCACCCATGTATCCTTGGTGCCGCCGCCCTGGCTCGAGTTGACCACGAGAGAGCCCTCTTCGAGGGCGACCCGGGTCAACCCGCCGGGGACGATTTTGGTCTTGCTGCCGACAAGGATGAAGGGGCGGAGATCCACGTGACGCGGGGCGACGCCGCTCTCTACGAACGTCGGGACGGTGGAAAGGGCCAGCGTAGGCTGGGCGATGAACCGGTCCGGATCGGCGCGCAATCGCTCGGCGTAGGCGGCAATCTCATCCTTGGCCGCCGCGGGGCCGACCAGCATGCCGTAGCCGCCGGACCCATGCACCTCCTTCACCACCAAATCCTTCAGATTGTCCAGTGTATAGGCGAGGTCGTCCGGCTCGGAACACCGATATGTCGGCACGTTGTTCAGGATCGGCTCCTCGGAAAGATAGAACCGGATCAAATCCGGCACATAGGTGTAAACGGACTTGTCGTCGGCGATGCCGGCCCCGACGGCATTCGCAAGTACGATATTCCCGGCGCGGTAGGCGGTCATGATCCCCGGTACGCCGAGCGCCGAGTCCGGATTGAACGCCAATGGGTCGATATAGGGGTCGTCGATTCGGCGATAGATGACGTCCACCCGTTTCGGACCCTGGGTCGTCCGCATGTAGACGATGTTGTCGGCCACGAACAAATCCCGTCCCTCGACCAGATCGACACCCATTTCATCGGCAAGAAACGAATGTTCGTAGTAGGCGCTGTTGTACCGGCCGGGCGTCAGAACGACGGTGGCAACGTCGCCCTGCGCGGCAGGGGGGGCAACGGACACCAGCGTCGAAAGGAGTTCTTCCGGGTAATGATCGACGGGCCGGACGGAGTAATTCCGAAACAGGTCGGGAAACAGCCGCATGACCATCTCACGGTTCTCCAGCATGTAGGAGACACCGGACGGCGTCCGAACATTGTCCTCCAAAACGTAGAACTCGTCCGGGCCGACCCGCACCAGATCGATGCCGGCAACATGGGTGTAGACGCCGCCCGGCACCTGCAGACCCTGCATTTGCGGCTCATAAGCATCGTTAAGCAGGACAAGCGAGGGATCGATAATGCCTTCATCCAGGGCCCGCTGTTCCCCATAGACGTCGCAGAGAAACATATTCAGCGCCTTGACCCGCTGATCGAGGCCGCGACTCATCATTTCCCATTCCCGGGCGCTGATTAGCCGGGGAATGACGTCAAAGGGGATGATGCGCTCGGTGCCTCCGCCCTCGCCATACACGGCAAAGGTTATGCCGCTCTTGCGATAGAGAAGTTCGGTCTCCTCCCTTTTGAGCGCCATCACGTCGGCCGGCGTCCGGTCGAGCCAATCCTGAATCCCCCGGTACAGGTCTCGGACCGCCCCGCCACCGTCCCGCATCTCGTTGAACGGCTCCTTGGTCATGGCTCAAATCATAACAGCATTGTCGGGTGCGCAAAGATTGGGCCGTCCGGGCCTTCAGGCGGGAATTACGGCCTCCCAGCGGCCCCTGTCCATCAAGCGATGCAGGTTTCCGCCCTCGATATCGAAGACAAAGCCGTGTATCTCCATATCGCCGCTGTCCAGCCTTGCCCTTACCCAAGGATAGCTGCGCAGGTTATCCAGCGAAACCGCAACCGCGTTTCGTTCAACCGCTCTCAAGTAATCCTCGCCGCTCTGCTCCTGCCTCCGGGCCGTTTCGGCGATTTTGACCCAGTCGTCGATGAATTCCCGCCTGGAGCCGTTTCGGGCGCCCTCACAGAGACGCTGTATCCCGCCGCAATGGGTGTGTCCCAAGACAACGATGTGATCAACTTCGAGATCGCGCACGGCATATTCCAGGGCTGCGGCCGTGCCGTGGGGGTGCCCGTCGGGGGTGTAGGGTGGAACCAGATTGGCGACGTTCCTCACCACAAAGAGCTGTCCTGGCGCCGCCTCGGTGATGATCGAGGGATTCACCCGGCTGTCCGCGCAGGCGATGACCATGACCTCGGGATGCTGGCCCTGTTGGACGAGGTCTCGATAAATCTCGGGATGGCCCTCGAAATAGTGCTGCCGGAACGATTTGAAGCCGGCGATTAGGCGGTTGATAGGCATTGGTCTCGATCAGTCGCCTTCGGCCACGCCTCTCCGGCGCCACATGGCCAATTGCTGCCGGAACGACGGCAGAAAGATCAGCACGACCGCCAGGATCAGCAAAATCAAGGTCATCGGCCGTTCCCACATGAAACTGACGCCGTCGGTCAAGCTCATCGCCCGGGCAAAATTATCCTCGAGCAATTGGCCCAGAATAAACCCGATCAGCATCGGCGCCAGCGGAAAACCGGCAAACCGCATGATGGTGGCGACTATTCCCATTCCGGTCAGCAACAGCAGCTCGGTTGCGTTGTTCTGCCCGATATAGCTGCCCATCATGGTGAAGAACAAAATGAAAGGAATCAGGTAGTTTTTCGGAATCTGCAAAAGCTTCGCGATGTACGGAATCAGCGGCAGATTGAGAATCAGCAGAACCACGTTGCCGATATACATGGAGATGATCACCGCCCAGAAAATGGACGGGTTGTCGACCATCAGCCGTGGACCCGGCGTGACGTTGAGCGCGATCAGGGCGCCAAGCAAAATCGCCGTCGTGCCCGAGCCCGGAATACCAAGGGTCAAGAGAGGCACGAACGATCCGGTGCAGGCCGCGTTGTTGGCGGTTTCAGGCGCGGCGAGGCCTTTGACCGAGCCTTTGCCGAACTCCTTCTGGTCCTCGCCCTTGGCGATGTTTCGCTCCACCGCGTAGCCGAGGAAAGAGGCGATCGTCGCGCCGGCGCCGGGCATCACCCCGATCAGGAAACCCTGAATGGACTGCCTGCCGATCACCGGGGTGATTTTCTTGGCTTCCTCCCGTGTGATTCGCAGATCCTTGATCGCGCCGCCCTCGCCGTCCTTTCCGGTGTTGGAGCGGGCGGGGTTGAGAACCAGATACAGCGCTTCCGGCAAGGCAAACAGGGCCATGGCCAGTGTGATGAAGCTGATGCCGCTCTGGAGATCCTGGATACCCATGGTGAAGCGGGGCGCATTGAACTGGGCGCTTTCGCCAACCGTCGCCAGCATCACACCCAGAACGGTCATCATCAGCGCCTTGGCAACCTGGCCCGATCCCGCAAACGCGGCGATCGCGGACAGGCCGACGACCATGAGGGCGAAATACTCCGCCGAGTGAAAGAGCAGGGCAACCGAAGCCAAAGCGGGTGCAAAACCCATGAGCAGGACGGCGCCCACCGTTCCGCCGGCAAAGGAGGCGATAGCGGCAATGGTCAGCGCCTTTCCGGCTTTTCCCTGCCGCGCCAACGGGTAGCCGTCGAATGAGGTTGCGACGGTACCCGCGACCCCCGGCGCGTTAATCAGTATCGAAGAGGTGGAGCCGCCGAAAATGGCGCCATAGTAAACGCCGGCCAATAGGATCAGCGCCGCGGACGGATCGCCGATCTTGATGGCGATGGGAATCATGATGGCGATGATCGACATGGGGCCAAGCCCCGGAAGCATGCCGATCAAAGTGCCGATGAGGCACCCGGCGATAACCATGATCAGGTTCTGAAGCGTCAGAGCGGTGGTAACGCCCGCAAGAATTCCCTCAAGCATGGCTTATGCCCCTCCGTAGACGAACCAGGGCCAGGGGCGAAGGAAGATGCCAAGAACCTGTTCCACCAGATACCAGATGAAGAAAGCCGCCACGGCGGCGATCGGGACCATCAGCTTGTAGTTTCTTTCACCCAACACGAATCCGCCCACGCAGATGAACAGTGTCGTCGCGGCGAGAAATCCGATTGGCCTCAGCAGCAGCGCGTACGCGACCATGAGAACGAGCAACGCAATTGCCTGACCCAGTTTGTACTGCCTGAGATTGCGGACATCGATCTCGCTGGGATCGATCTCGCCCACCTCTTTCGGGCCCGACTGAACGATGACGACCAGTCCGATGAATGCCCCAAGTATGCTCAGCCATTTCGGCATGGTGTTGGGCAAGAAGGTCAAATTGCGTTCGAACGGCAGCAGGCCTGCCTCCATGGTCACGAAGGCGGTGTAGCCGTAAATTACGCAGACCAGGACGAAGATTCCGGCAATGGCGCGATCGAGTGTCACGGCGCAGTCCCCCTATTGTGAGCCCTCGCGATGGCCCTCGTTTCCCCCGGCGTTGTTCCGCCGGGAATTCGCACCGGGGCCCCGCATGACGGAGCCCCGGCGCAACTCGGCTATTTCAGGAAGCCGAGCTTGGTCATAAGGTCCTTGATGACCTTTTCCTGATCCACCAGGAAGGCGGTGAAATCCTTGCCCGAATTGTGGATGTCAACCCAGCCATTGCGGTCACGCACGGCCTTCCATTCCGGCGTGTTGTACATGGCCGCGATGGCTTTCCGGTACTGGTCCGCCTTGTCCTTCGGCAGACCCGGCGCTCCGAAAAATCCACGCCAGTTGACAAAGGTGGTGTCAAAGCCCTGCTCCTTGAGGGTCGGAGCGTCCTTGAACGCGGGTACGCGTTTCGGCGACGTGACGGCGAGAATGCGCATCTCGCCGGACTTCGCCAAGGCAACCGCTTCGGAAAAACCGGTCGATCCTGCGGCAACTTCACCGGACAGGATCGCCGCGTTCAGTTTTCCGCCCGCATCAAACGGAATGTACTTGACCTTGGTCGGATCGGCTCCAGCCGACTGAAAGGCCATCGCGGCGACCAGGTGGTCCATGCCGCCGGGCACCGACCCGCCGCCGACGGAGACCTTGCGCGGGTTTGCCTTGTACGCGGCTACGAGATCCTTGAAGTCCTTGAACGGGCTGTTCTTGCCGGTAATGATTGCCGCGTAGTCGCCGATGGTCCCGGCGATCATCGTCAGATCGCGGAAATTGTGCGGGAACCGGCCGACCAGCGAGCGGATAACGATAGGCGTGGAATTGACCATCAGCGTGCCGTGGTTGGACGCGGCATTCTCGATCAGGAAGCCGATGGCCTTGCCGCCGCCGCCGCCCGACATGTTTTCGTAGGAAGCGGACCCAACGATGCCTGCCTTGGTCAGGGCTTCGCCGGTGCCGCGCGCAGTACCGTCCCAACCGCCGCCGGCACCGCCGGGGATCAGGAAATGTACCTTGTCGAGAACCTTCTCGGCCGCCTGGGCGCCATTGGCCAGCACGGAAATCGAGAGTCCGACGGCGGCAACCGCGCCGACGAACAAATGGGTGTATACACGTGAATTGGCTTTGAGCATCGCTCTCTCCTGTTAGACGAATTTTGTTGTTTTCCACCAGGCCGGACCGCAAACGGACAGGCCCTGGTTCGGACATTAGCGCCTGAACCTGTCAACAACCTGTCAGAATGAAAGAATTGCGGGCTAACGGCCGGTCAGCGCTTTCTCCCAGGTATCGATCATTCGGGCGCGCTTGAACTGATCAAGGTAGACCAGCAATCCAGGGCCCACCTTGACCGGCCGAAGACTGGCGCCTGCTTCCGCTTGCATGTTGGCCGCCGTCCTGGGGCCGGTCACCCGGGTGTGGATGGAGTTGAGCCCGGACTGTTCGGACAATACCCGTTGGCCGCGTTCGGACAACAGATAGTCCAGGAACAGCTTGCCGGTTTCGGGTGAGCGCGCCTTGCGGGGAATGAGTGCGATGCGCGACAATACCACCGTAAAGTCGGTGGGCAGTATGACGCCGATTGCGGGATCCCGCGCTGCCCGGCTTGCCGCATAGGTTCCCAGCACATTGTAGCCAAGCACGATATTCCCGGTGCTGAGCTGATCGAGTATGGCTGCGGACTTCGAAAATAATTTGACGCTGTTTCTTCCCATGGCCCGGACCAGATTCCAGGTCGCGCTGTAATGTTCCTGGTCGCGGGCGAGAGCAAAGAAACCGAACCCGCTCCGCTCGATATCGTAGGTCGCGACCTTGCCGAAAAACTCGGAATGAGGACTGCTCAGCGCTTCGGCGAGACCGGTGCGGGTGGTCGGCACTTCCCGGCCCTGGAAGTACTTTTTGTTATAGACGATCACCACCGGCTCAAAGGTCACGCCGAATGCCTCGTTCCGCCAATTGGCCCATGACGGCAATCCATCGACGGATTCGGCCTTGTGCGGCTGGGCGTAGCCGTCGTTGGCCAGTTTCATCTGGAGATCCATCACGGAACTGAAGGCCAGATCGGCCGTTACTCCAGGGCCGTCCGATTCCTCGATGATCCGCTGGTAAAGCACTTGGCTCTGGAGATCGTGGTACCGGACCGTGATATCCGCCCAGCGTTTCCGGAAATCCTCGATCAACGGCCGTGCCGCTTCGATATCCGTCGTGCTGTAGACCACGAGGGTTCGGCCCTCGCCCCGGCCGGCGAACTCGTAAATCTGGGCATGCGCCGGCAACGGATGCGAAAGAAGGGCGGCCAAGAGCAGCACGAACCCGGAAAAAACGGCGGATTTAGTCACGTCCCGGCATCCAACTTCACTCACAATCGGACTTATATTACCGTTCTCGCATGCGGGTGATGATCGTTGAAGACAATTCTGCGTTGGCGGACGGCGTATCCCGGGCCCTGGCGG
>CAZUGT010000238.1:0-3574 GCA_964620095.1 uncultured Rhodospirillaceae bacterium
CAGCGGCTTCATGACCAGGCCGGAGCGGAACACGAACTCGTTGAGCCGCTGGTAATAGGCGTCGAAATCCTCGATCGGCCGGGTGGCGACGCCAGACTCCATGGCCGCCCTGGCGACCGCCGGCGCCAACTTGCCGAGCAGGCGCGGATCGAAGGGCTTGGGAATCAGGTATTCAGGCCCGAAATTGAGTTCCTGCCCGCCATAGGCCTGGGCGACGATTTCGTCGGCCTCGGCGCGGGCCAGTTCGGCCAGCGCCTTTACACACGCCGCCTTCATTTCCTCGTTGATGGCGGTCGCGCCCGCATCCATGGCGCCCCGGAACAGGTACGGAAAACACAGGACGTTGTTGACCTGGTTCGGGTAGTCGCTGCGCCCGGTGGCGATAATCGCGTCGGGACGCGCCTTCTTGGCCACCTCCGGTCGGATTTCCGGCTCCGGATTGGCCAGCGCCATGATCACCGGTTTTGGGGCCATCTTCTTGATCATCGCCGGCTTCAGGACGCCGGGCGCCGACAGCCCCAGGAACACATCGGCGCCTTCGATGGCCTGGGAGAGTTTCCGGTGTTCCGTCTTGCGCGCGTACCGGCTGTTGTACTCGTTCATCTCCTTCTTGCGGCCTTCGTGGATGACGCCGGCGATGTCGGTGACGATGACGTTCTTCTTCCTGAGCCCCATGTGGCAGAGGAGATCGAGGCACGCGAGGGCGGCGGCGCCGGCCCCGGAGGTGACCAGTTTCACCCGGTCCAGCTTCTTGCCGACGATTTCGAGACCGTTGAGGATCGCGGCGGCGACGATGATGGCCGTGCCGTGCTGGTCGTCGTGCATCACCGGGATGTTCATCCGCTCCTTCAGCGCCTGCTCGACGATGAAGCACTCCGGCGCCTTGATGTCCTCGAGATTGATGCCGCCGAAGGTCGGTTCCAGCGCGGCGATGACGTCGACCAGTTTGTGGGGATCGCTCTCGTCGACCTCGATGTCGAAGACGTCCACATTGGCGAACTTCTTGAACAGCCCGGCCTTGCCCTCCATCACCGGCTTGGAGGCCAGCGCCCCTATGTTGCCGAGGCCCAGGACCGCGGACCCGTTGGAGACCACCGCGACAAGGTTGCCGCGCGAGGTCAGGTTGGCGGCTTCGGCCGGATCCTTGTGGATCAGCATGCTCGCCGCCGCGACCCCCGGCGAATAGGCCAGCGACAGGTCGTGCTGGTTGGCCAGCGGCTTGGTGGTGGTGACGGCGATCTTCCCGGGCCGCGGATAGCGGTGGTAATCCAGGGCTTCTTCGTCGAATTGGTCGGCCATGTCGTCTCCCGGCGCGTCTCGGAATAGTTCTCTCGACCGCCGCCCTGTCCGGCGGCGTCGGCGTCAGTATGCCATTCTCCGAGATACAAGAAAGCCCGTAAGCGACCGAAACAAAACCGACTTTGGTCACCGAAAACCGCCCGGCCCGCCCGGAGGATGGCTGTCTCGATTTCCGGAAAGATGGTGCGGTCGAGAAGACTCGAACTTCCACGGGCTCATCGCCCACAGCGACCTCAACGCTGCGCGTCTACCAATTCCGCCACGACCGCATCGCGGCTACTCACCGGGAGAGTAGCTGGAATGGAGGCGCCGGGATACCAAATCGGACCAGGCTAATCAAGGATATGCGCGGCATATCCCCTGCCCGTCCGAGCCGCTACAATGGCAAACATGGATATGAAGGTTGCGGACGCGCCGGACCGCGTCGCCGGCGTCGAATGGGTGACCGCCCCCGGCCCGGTGGCCTACGAGGATGCGCTGGCCGAGATGGAGTCCCGGGTCAACGGCATCATCGCCGGCGGGATGGACGAGCGGGTATGGCTGCTGGAGCATCCGCCCCTCTATACGGCGGGCACGTCGGCCGACCCGGCGGAGCTTCTCGACGGCCGCTTTCCGGTCCACGCAACGGGGCGCGGCGGGCGCTACACCTATCACGGCCCCGGCCAGCGGGTCGCCTATTTGATGCTCGATCTCCGCAGCCGGGGAACCGATGTCCGGGCCTATGTCCGCAACCTGGAGGCCTGGGTGATCGGCGCACTGGCGGCGTTCGGGGTAACCGGCGAGCCGCGCGAGGACCGGATCGGCATCTGGGTGCCGGACGGGAACGGCGGCGAGGCGAAGATCGCCGCGGTCGGGGTGCGAATCCGCCGCTGGGTGACGTTCCACGGCGTCGCCGTCAACGTCGATCCCGACCTCGAGCACTTCTCGGGCATCGTTCCCTGCGGGATTTCCGATTACGGCGTCACGTCCCTCGCCCGGCTCGGCATCGGCGCCTCCATGGCGGATCTGGACGCGGCCCTGGCGGTCTCCTTCGCGGACGTGTTTTAGGGTCCGGCCTCGATTAGGGGATTCCCGTTTTCGCGGAAATGCGGTTTGCGATTCCATTGTGGAGCCTGCTCGCCTATCGTGGGGGCCGAGTTTGGAAGTCATCTAGGAAATGTCGGATAACATGCGATACAGGAGAGGCGTGATGAATATTCGAAAATTCGGAGTAGGTTTGGCGGTAGCCGGCGCAATGGTATCGGCATCCAGTTGGGGCGCCCCCGTCCAGGCGGCAACTCCATACTACAAGGGAAAAACCATCGAAATAATCGCAGGCACCGGCGCCGGTTCGGGGACCGAACTCGTCGCACGCGCGTTCATCAAGGTCTGGTCGAAGTACATCCCCGGCAACCCGACATTTGTGGTTAAGAACCTGCCCGGCGCGGGCGGTGCCAAGGCTCTGACCTTTGTCTACGACAAGGGCAAGCCCGACGGAACGGTGCTTTACTTCGGCGTTTCCAACTTGATCTCAAAAGCACTCAATCCGAAAAGGATGCGATTCGAGCTCGACAAAATGTCGATCATCGGCCTCGGCGGACAGGAGCACATGGCCTTGGTGAATAAGGATGTGGGCATCACGGATGCGACACAGTTGGTCAAGCTGAAACAGATCGTTACCGGCGGCGCGCGGGCTGATGACCCGCTGAGCCTGGAAGCGCGCCTGTCCCTCTCCATGCTGGGAGTCAATTTCCGCCACGTTCATGGCTATCGCGGCATGCCCAAAATCGCGAAGGCCGCCGCGACGGGCGAGATCCAGTTTTTCACCACCGCCACGCTGGGTTACCGCGTGGTGTCCAAGAATTTCGTCGCCAACGGCTCGTTGATCCCCATGTACTACCACCCCTATTTCGACGGCAAGGGCCAGCAAATCCGCAGCGAAGAATTTAAGGAAATGCCGAGTTTCATCGACGTGTACCGTAAGGTGCATGGCAAGGATCCGTCCGGCCCCTTGTTCGAGACCTATAAGTGGATGCTCGATGTCAACGGCCATCCGACCGGCTTTATCGCGCCGCCAAAGGTGGATCCCAAACTGGTGGCAATTCTCCGAGAGACCCACGCCAAAACCGCTGCCGACCCCGCGGTCAAGAAAGGCCGGCTGGCGAGCGTGTTCAACTGGAAGCCACAGAGCGATCTTGACCGGTCGCTGGCAGCCTATAAGGCGACCAGCCCCGAAATCCTGGCAACACTGAAGGAAATCGCGACGAAAGAGTAGGCCACACCAGCCCCGTTTAGC
>CAZUGT010000239.1:0-9673 GCA_964620095.1 uncultured Rhodospirillaceae bacterium
ATGGCCGCATCGTCAATGTCGTTCAACTGCAGTTCAAAAAAGATCGTCCGGGAGGAGACCGCGGTCACGCGCTCCTTGACCGACTGGTAAAACCGGGCCGTCGCCGGATCGGAGGAATCGGCGGCGAACATAAGCTGGGCATAGCTCATCGCGCGGGACAGGGTCTCACCGAGAGCCTCGTAATCCATGATCGCCTCGGCCAGACCGGGACCGTCCGTCCCCTGAAGCCGCCCATCGTATGCCTCGGCGAATGCCGCGGCGTCCGCTGCCGCACCCTCCAGGTCGGAACGGAGTTTGGGGTCGTCCATACCCGCGTAAAGGTCGGTCAGGTCCCATTCGGGGACCTCATCGGCGGCAATGGAGGTCATGAATTTCGTTCCTCATATTCGGGCCGGCGCCGGGCCATTCGGTGAGCAGTTGATTTCCCGACCGATATAAGGCTGGATACGGGGTGCGGCAATGGCCGGATGATGACCCCGTTGGGGTCGGCACGGCTCAAACAATAAGATAGCCGCCAACCGGGAGTGCAATAAATCTAGGAGCAACCGATGCCCGAGTACGCTTGGCCAAATCTCGTGACCATGTTTTTCGACCAGGCCGAAAAGCATGGGGACAAACCTTTTCTGTGGGCGAAGGAAGACGGTGCTTATCAGTCTCACAGCTGGACCGAAGCCGCCCGCGACGTATCGGAACTCGCCCGAGGTCTCAAATCGCTTGGCGTCAATGAAGGAGACCGGGTGGTGCTGGTATCGGAGAACCGCCCCGAGTGGTTGATTGCCGAGCTGGCGATCATGTCCGCGGACGCGATTCCGGTCCCTGCCTACACCACCAATCTTGTCTCCGATCATGCCCACATTCTGTCGGATTCGGGCGCGGTCGGCGCGCTGGTCTCGACCGGAAAACTGGCGGAAAACCTGCTTCCCGCCGTACACCAATCCGACAGCGCACGATTTGTCATCGGTATGGAGCAACTCGAGGCCGATCAGCCGGTGAACGCCGAACTGCTCGATTGGTCGGCCGTGCTCGAGCGGGGCCGGGACAATCCGGACACCATTCGCGAGACGGCCCGCGATATCGGCACGGACCGGACCGCCGTCATCATCTACACGTCAGGGACGGGCGGGGCGCCCAAGGGCGTCATGCTGTCTCACCGGGCGATCCTGCACAACTGCGCCGGCGCCCTGCATGCGATCGAGCAGATGGGGATCGGCGAGGAAGTGTTTCTGTCTTTCCTGCCCCTGTCACATTCCTATGAACACATGGCCGGTCAATTCTTCCCGATCTCCATCGGCGCTCAAATCTATTACGCCGAGGGCGCCGAACATCTGAGCCGCAACATGCCGGAGGCGCGGCCCACCATGATGACCGCGGTGCCCCGGCTGTATGAGCTTTTGTACAGCCGGATAACCAAGGGCATAGCGGACGCGGGCGGCATGAAGCAAAAGCTGTTCAACAAAGCCGTCGAGCTGGGCATCAAGAAATTTCACGATCCCAATTCGCTGACCGTCGGCGAACGGATCGTCGACCGGGTGGTCGACAAGCTGGTCCGGGACAAGGTGCGGGCGAATTTTGGCGGACGCCTCCGGGTACTGGTCTCGGGCGGCGCACCGCTCAACCAGGATATCGGCATGTTTTTCACCGGACTCGGCCTGAATTTGATGCAGGGCTACGGCCTTACGGAATCGGCCCCGCTGATCAGCGTCAATCCGCCCGACAAGATCAAGATGCATACGGTCGGCCCGCCCGTGATCAACACCGAGGTCAGGATCGCCGAAGACGGCGAAATCCTGGTGCGCGGCGATCTGGTGATGCAGGGCTATTGGCAAAACGACGAGGCGACCGCCGAGGTCATCCGGGACGGATGGCTGCATACCGGCGACATCGGCAGCATCGACGAAGACGGCTTCATTCAAATTACGGACCGGAAGAAGGACATCATCGTCAATTCCGGCGGCGACAACATATCGCCGCAAAGGGTCGAGGGCGTTCTGACGCTGGAACCGGAAATCGCGCAAGCCATGGTGTACGGCGACAAGCGTTCCCATCTGGTCGCCGTACTGGTGCCGGACGAGGAGTTCGCCAAACAGTGGGCGGAGACAAATGGCGTGACGGACAGGTTCGAGGACCTGGCCGAAAACAAGGAATTCGCTGCCGCGCTGGCGGAATCCGTCGACCGGGTGAATGACGGGCTCTCGACCATTGAACGGGTCCGGCGGTTCATCGTCGCGACCGAGGCGTTCTCCATCGAGAACGAGATGATGACGCCGAGCCTCAAGGTCCGGCGCTTCAAGGTCGTTGAAAAATACGGATCCGCGCTCGAGGCGCTCTACCGCTAAACGCCGTAGTATTCGCGGTACCACTTGATAAAGCGGGGAATTCCTTCGGCAATATTCGTCGACGGGGTGAAGCCGAAGTCCGTTCGGGCGGTCTCGATATCGGCGTAGGTCTCCTGAACGTCGCCAGGCTGCATGGGCAATAACTCGACCTCCGCCGTTGCGCCAAGCTCCTGCTCGATCAGGGCAATCAGGTCGGTCAGCGGCTCGGACCGGTGATTTCCCAGATTGTAGAGTTTGACCGGCGGGGCGCCATCGCCGGCCCGGGGCGCTTTCTCCAGACACGCAAGGATGCCGGCGACAATATCGTCGATGTAGGTGAAATCACGCCGCATGTCCCCGTGGTTGAAGACCTGGATGGGTTCGCCGGCCAGGATCTTCCTGGTAAAGATAAAAGCGGCCATATCGGGCCGTCCCCAGGGCCCGTAAACGGTAAAAAATCGCAGTCCGGTCATCGGGATGCCGTACAGCCGTCCATAGGAATTGCCGATGAGTTCGCCGCTCCGTTTGGTGGCGGCATACAGGGAAATCGGATCATCGACCCGGTCGTCAACGCTGAACGGGAGGTCCTTGTTGGCGCCGTATACCGACGAGGAGGAGGCAAATACGAAGTGTCTCAACTCGGGAAGCCGCCGGCACATCTCCAGCACGTTGAGCTGACCATCGATATTCGACCGGACATAGGCATGGGGGTTTTCCAGCGAATATCGGACACCCGCCTGGGCGGCCAGATGCACGATGCGGTCCACCGATTCATGGCTCGCCGCCAGCGCCATCATGCCGTCCCGCCCGGCGATATCCAATCGATGAAAGTCGAAGCCGTCCCGTGCGGTCAGCAGTTCGAGCCGCGCCTCCTTGAGGGACGGGTCGTAATAGTCGTTGAGGTTGTCAATCCCAACGACCGTCTCGCCAGTATCCAACAATGCCTGGCAGACATGAAAGCCGATAAATCCAGCGGCGCCGGTAACGAGGATTGACATGAGAACCCCAGGTAATGCCGATCGCGGATATAGCCCGACTGGGCCTCGGATTACAACACGAACGACAACAGGAACGGCATGGTCAGGAAGGAAATCACCGTCGAAATGAAGACAACCCCGGCCACGTTCCCGGGTTCGTTGTCGAACTGCATGGCAAGCATATAGTTGAAAATGGCGGCCGGCATGGCGCTTTGCAAAATCAGAACCCCCCGGGCGGCACCCTCGAGGCCGAATAACTCGGCGACCGCAACTCCGACGCCGAACCCCATGGCCAGGCGGAATACGGAAAGTCCCAAGCCGGTCCGGGCATTGACGAACTTGAGCCTGGCCAAGGAAACACCGAGGGTGATGACCATGAGGGGGATGGCCATTTCGCCAATGAGTTTGGCGCTGTTGGCGATCCACAAGGGCGGCTTGGTGCCCGTCAGGACGAAAATCAAGGCCGCGGCAAGTGCGTAGATGAGCGGGATGCGCGCGAACTCGCGGGGCGATGCGGTGCCGGCCGCCATCCCAAGGCCGAAGGTGAATTGGGTGGTGGCAACCAGGGAGTACACGATGATGCCGAACGCCAGTCCTTCTTCGCCGAACGCCAACAGGCAAAGCGGCAGACCGACATTGCCCGTATTCGGCGTCATCACCGTCGCCAGATAGGTCTTCTGCTTGAGGCCGAAAATCTTCAAAAGAAGGAAAGTGGCGACGAGAAACCCGGCCAGCGCGGCCAACGCGGCGGCGGCCATGATGCCGAACGCGCCGATTTCGATATCGATGCGGGTGAGCGTCGCAAACACGAGGCACGGAACGCCGAGGTTGAACGCCAGGTTCGAGATGAAGGCGGAATCATAGGGCAACCCCCGCTTGCCCCAGAGGAATCCGAGAATGACCCCCAGCAGGACGGGCGCGATGATGGGAAACAGTTCGCTCACCGGTACGCGGCGGCCCTGGTTTACTCGACCCAGATAATTCTAAGAAGGTTGGTGGCCCCCGGCGTGCCGAACGGCACGCCCGCGGTCACCACCAGCCGATCGCCGGCCTTGGCAAACTCCTCTTCGGACGCGGTCTGGCTTGCACGGGTGAGCATTTCGCCGAAATCGGTCACGTCGCGGGTCAAGACCGGGTGCACGCCCCAGGCGAGTTGAAGCCGCCGCGCCGTATCGACGTTGGGCGTCAGGCCGAGAATGGGCACGCCCGGCCGTTCCCGCGAGGCTCGAAACGTCGTGGAACCGGTGCTGGTGAATGTGGCGATCGCGGCCGCGGATATGGTTTCCGCGACCTGGCGCGCCGCGGCGGTAATGGCATCGGCGTCGGTGGCCTCGGGAACCGCGCGGGTCACTTCGATCAGATTGCGGTAGTGCGGGTCCCCCTCGGCCTTGGCGATGATGCGTTCCATAATTTCTACCGCCTCGACGGGATAGTCGCCGACCGCCGTCTCCGCCGACAGCATGACCGCATCCGCGCCGTCGAAAATGGCGGTTGCGACATCGGACGCCTCGGCCCGGGTGGGACGCGGCGCATTGACCATGGATTCCAGCATCTGTGTGGCGACAACGACGGGTTTCCCCATTTGCCGGGCGCAATCGATGATCCTCTTCTGCAGGCCGGGAACGTCTTCGGGCGGCGCTTCCACGCCGAGGTCGCCGCGGGCCACCATCACCGCATCCGACAACTCGACGATATCCTGAAGCCGAAGCATCGCCAACGGCTTTTCCAGTTTGACCATTACGCCGGCCCGCCCGCTGATCAGTTTGCGCGCTTCGGCGACATCTTCGGGCTGTTGAACAAACGACAAAGCTATCCAATCGACGCCCATGTCCAGGGCCGCCCGGAGATCGGCCCGGTCCTTATCGGTCAGGGCCGATATGGGCAACGAGACTCCCGGAACATTGAGACCCTTGTGGTCCGAGAGCACGCCCCCGATCTCGACCTCGGTCTCGAGCCGGCCCTTGAGGCGCTTGGTAATCCGGAGCAGGATTCTGCCGTCATTCAGGAGAAGCTCGTCACCGCTATCCACCGCTTCGATGACTTCCGGGTTCGATACGCCGACCCTTTTGGATGTGCCGGGCGACTCATCCAGATCGAGGGTAAACGATTGACCGGGGACCAACTCGATTTCGCCGTCGGCGAACGCCCCGACGCGAATCTTGGGCCCCTGCATATCCGCAACGACACCCACCGGCCGCTGGTGACGGCGCGCCATGGCCCGGATGACCTCCAGCTTGGCGGCATGATCTTCGTGAGAGCCGTGGCTGAAGTTGAGGCGAAAAACATCGGCGCCGGCCAAAAACAGCGCCTCGATGGTCTCGGCCGTGTCACTGGCCGGACCAAGGGTGGACAGAATTTTCGCCGATCGGAAGCGCCTCATGACCCGGCGATCATACCCTCGATCGCGGCCAGCGCGTCAGCCGCCTTGCTGCCGTCGGGGCCGCCTGCCTGCGCCATATCGGGCCGGCCGCCGCCGCCGCCGCCGCCGAGGGCTTCGGAACCGGCCTTTACCAGCTCTACCGCATCGAGGCTGCCGGTGAGATCGTCCGTAACGCCGACCACCAGCGATGCCTTCCCTTCGTTGACGCTGATCAACGCCACGACCCCGGACCCAACTTGCTTCTTGAGATCGTCGGCCAGGCCCTTGAGATCCTTGGCCGGCACATTCTCCAGCGATTTTCCGGCGAACTTGATTCCCGAAATTTCCTTGATGTCCGTCGAGTTTCCGCCGCCGCCGGTTGCCAGCGCGCGGCGCGCGTCGGCGAGCTGCCTTTCGAGATCCCGGCGTTCCTCGATCAGCTTGTTGACTCGATCCAGGACCTGGTCCGGCGAGCTTTTCAACAGATCGGCGGTTGCGGCGAGCGAGCGCGACAGATCGGCCACATAGGATTCGGCCGCCTGGCCGGTCACCGCCTCGACGCGGCGAACACCGGCGGCAACCGCGCTTTCGCCGACGATTTTGAACAAACCGATATCGCCGGTTCGCGCCACATGCGTGCCACCGCACAACTCCGTCGAAAACGGCTGGTTTTCGCCCGAACCCATGGAGACGACGCGAACCTCGTCGCCGTATTTCTCTCCGAACAAGGCGAGGGCGCCGGCCTCGATGGCCTCCTCCGGGGTCATCAGGCGGGTGACCACCTCGGAATTCGCCCTGACCTGATCATTGACCTGATTCTCCACCCCGGCCAAATCTTCGCCCGAGACGGCGCTGGGGTGGGAGATGTCGAACCGCAGCCGGTCGGCGGCGACCAGCGAGCCTTTTTGAGCCACATGATCGCCGAGCCGGCGGCGCAGCGCCTCGTGCAGCAGATGCGTCGCCGAGTGGTGGGCCCTGAGCGAGGTCCTGCGATTCCCGTCGACGTTCAGCCGCACCTCGTCACCGACCTTGAGTTCGCCGCCCTCGACGGCGCCGATGTGAACCGTGAGGTCGCCCAACTTCTTCTGAGTATCATCGACGAGTATCGAAGCGCCGTCCGACGAAATAGCGCCCCGGTCCCCCTGCTGTCCGCCGGCCTCGCCGTAAAACGGCGTTTGGTTGACCACGATGGCGACATCCTGGCCGGCGGAGGCGCTTTCCACCCGTCGGCCGTCCACGACCAGCGCATGGATGACGCCCTCCGCGGCCTCGGTTTCGTAGCCGAGGAACTCGGTCGCTCCGGCTTCGTCGCGGATTTCGAACCAAACCTCGTCGGTGGCCGCCTCGCCGGACCCGGTCCAGGCCTTGCGGGCGTCTTCCCGCTGCCGCTCCATGGCGGCTTCGAAGCCGGCGGTGTCGACGGACAGGCCACGGGCTCGCAGCGCATCCTGGGTCAGGTCGATGGGGAATCCGTAAGTGTCATAGAGTTTGAAGGCGACCTCGCCGGAGAGGGAATCGCCTTCGCTCATGCCGACGGTTTCGTCATCGAGGAGTTTGAGCCCGCGATCCAGCGTCCGCTTGAAGCGGGTTTCCTCCAATTCCAGGGTTTCGGTGATCAACGCCTGGGCGCGGCCCAGTTCGGTAAACGCCTGCCCCATCTGTCCGACCAGCGCCGGCACCAGCTTGTGGAGCAGCGGTTCCTTGCAGCCCATCATGTGCGCGTGGCGCATGGCGCGCCGCATGATCCGCCGGAGCACATAGCCGCGGCCCTCGTTCGACGGCAGAACGCCGTCCGCGATGAGAAAACTCGACGCCCGGAGATGGTCGGCGATGACACGATGGGAGACGCCATGTTCTCCCTCGGGAGAAACCCCGCTGGCATCCGCCGAGGCCTGGATCAGGGCCTGGAACAAATCCGTCCGGTA
Source organism: uncultured Rhodospirillaceae bacterium (assembly GCA_964620095.1). Classification (GTDB taxonomy): domain Bacteria; phylum Pseudomonadota; class Alphaproteobacteria; order Rhodospirillales; family UBA2165; genus JAJDXO01. The sequence goes on from CAZUGT010000239.1 coordinate 7,577, forward strand.
GTTGTCGTGGGTGCCCTGAAGAACCGCTGAAATGCGTTCCAGACCCATGCCGGTGTCAATGGATGGGCTGGGCAGATCCCGGCGGTCATCGGGCGTGACCTGCTCGAACTGCATGAACACAAGGTTCCAAATCTCGATGAACCTGTCGCCGTCTTCATCGGGACTGCCGGGCGGGCCGCCCGGGATATGGTCGCCATGATCGTAGAAGATTTCCGAACACGGCCCGCACGGCCCGGTATCGCCCATGGACCAGAAATTGTCACTGGTCGGGATTCGGATGATCTTCTCGTCCGGGAGACCGGCGATCTTCTTCCACAGATCGAACGCCTGATCATCCTCGGCGAATACGGTGACCAGCAATTTCTCCGGGAGCAGGCCGTATTCCTTGGTCACCAAATTCCAGGCTAGTTCGATGGCGAGGTCCTTGAAGTAGTCGCCGAAGGAGAAATTACCCAGCATCTCGAAGAAGGTATGATGGCGGGCCGTATAGCCGACATTTTCGAGATCATTGTGCTTGCCGCCGGCGCGGACGCACTTCTGGGATGTCGTCGCCCGGGAACAGTTGCGCTGTTCGAGCCCGGTGAACACGTTCTTGAACTGGACCATACCCGCATTGGCGAACAGCAGGGTCGGATCGTTATGGGGCACGAGCGGCGATGACGCCACGATCTCATGACCGTGGCGGCCGAAATAGTCGAGAAACGCCGCCCGGATATCGTTCGTCGTTTGCATGGAGCGAAACTTAGGGTCGCGATTCCCGGTTGGGAAGGCTTTTGTGCGGCAAAGAAAACGGGGCGTGAGTCCGGATCACGCCCCGCTTGTCGAACGTCCGCGCCGGTTATTCGGCGGGATTGGCGCCGAATTCCTCGTCGTCCTCGTCGTCACCGGCCGACGTATCTTCGGGCGGCGACATCATCGAGCCCGATAAAATGCCGGCATTCTCCCGGATCTTCCTCTCGATGGCGTTGGCGACATCGGCGTTGTCCTTGAGGAATTGCCGGGCGTTTTCCCGGCCCTGACCTATCCGCTGGCTGTCGTAGGAAAACCAGGAGCCCGATTTCTCCACGATGCCGGCCTGGACGCCGAGATCGATGAGTTCGCCGGCCTTGGAAATGCCCTCGCCGTACATGATGTCGAACTCGATGGTCTTGAACGGCGGCGCCATCTTGTTCTTCACCACTTTGACCCGCGTGTGGTTGCCGACCACCTCGTCCTTGTCCTTGATCGCGCCGATGCGCCGAATTTCCATGCGCACCGAAGAGTAGAATTTGAGGGCGTTGCCGCCGGTGGTGGTCTCCGGGTTGCCGAACATGACGCCGATCTTCATTCGGATCTGGTTGATGAAGACGATCATGCAATTGGAACGGGCGACCGACGCCGTCAACTTGCGCAGCGCCTGGCTCATGAGGCGCGCCTGGAGGCCCACATGGGTATCCCCCATTTCGCCTTCCAGTTCCGCCCGCGGCACCAGCGCCGCGACCGAATCGATCACCAGCATGTCGATGGCGCCCGAGCGGACCAGCGTGTCGGCGATTTCGAGCGCCTGCTCACCCGCATCGGGCTGCGAAATCAGCAGATTTTCGACATCGACCCCGAGTTTCTGGGCGTAGCCCGGATCCAGCGCGTGCTCCGCATCGATGAATGCGCAGGTGCCGCCGGCCTTCTGAGCCTCGGCGACCGTATGAAGGGCCAAGGTGGTCTTGCCCGAGCTTTCGGGACCATAAATCTCGACAATTCTTCCGCGAGGCAACCCGCCGATGCCAAGGCCGATATCGAGCCCCAGCGACCCGGAGGAGATGGCTTCGATCTCGACCGCGTTCTCCTGCTGGCCGAGCTTCATGATGGACCCCTTGCCGAAGGCCCGCTCGATCTGGCCGAGCGCCGCTTCCAGGGCTTTGTTTTTATCAGGATCGTTTGATTCCACGAGACGCAACGCCGCTTCGGTCATGTTTCCCCTCCTTATTTCACAGGGTCCTGGGTGATGCAATGAAGCTCCCTTGTACATGTTTTGTTCTCATCCGCAAAGGAAAAATTTAACCCGTTGTTTTTATTGAATATTATGGAACGTATTCCTCGTTTGTTCACGGATACGGAGCA
>CAZUGT010000240.1:0-7208 GCA_964620095.1 uncultured Rhodospirillaceae bacterium
CAATCACCGGTTTTCGAACTCAACCCCAGCGGTCACGCGCCGCTCGCCGGACGGGTGTGTTTCTCCACCTCCCTGCCGACCCGGGCCGAGATCGAGGTCAGCGACGGCGACCGGACGTGGCGAATCCCCACCGGCGGCGAATTCGTGCCTCGGCATGAGCATGTCGTCCTGGGCATGCGGCCGGGCCGCGCGCACACCTTGACCGTGGCGGCCGTCGACGAATACGGCGAGCGGATCGAAGGCGGCGAGGCGTTCGGATTCGAGACCGATCCCTTGCCCGAGGATTTTCCGAGCTTCGAGGTGAGGGTCTGCAAGCCCGGCCGCATGGAGCCCGGCTTCACCGTCTTCGGAATCCGGAAATCGGCGTTCTCGGGCGCCAAGTATTATGGGGTCATCGTCGCGCTGGACGCCGAGGGCGAAGTGGTCTGGTACCGGGACGTCGGCCATACCACCGGCGACATCATCCGGGCGCGGAACGGCAACATCATCTATCTGTCCTTCGACCACAAGGCGGTCGAGCTGGACATGCTCGGCAACCAGGTGAACCATTGGGCCGCCGCCCGGCGCTGGCCCGATCTGCACCGGGACGGCACCGCCGTGCCGGTCGACGCCGAAGCATTTCACCACGAGATATTCGAGACCGAAGACGGCAATTTCCTCGTCCTCTCAATCGAGGTACGGGAGTATCGGGACTACCCGGCAAGCGAGACCGACCCCGACGCCCGGCCCCGGCCGGCCAACGTGGTCGGCGACGTGGTGGTAGAGTTCAACCGCGAGGGACGGGTGCTCAATGAGTGGAAGCTCCTGGACATTCTCGATCCGTACCGTTTCGGCTATGACTCCCTCGGCGGTTACTGGGAGCAGAAGGGCGTTCCCGATTCCTGCGATTGGAGCCACGCCAACGCCGTGGTCCACGACACCCGGGACGACTCGCTGATCCTCTCGGTCCGGCACCAGGACGCGGTGGTCAAGATCGACCGCGCGTCCGGCCGGGTGAAATGGATCCTCGGCACCCCGGACGGCTGGCGCGAACCCTGGGCGGGCAAGGTGCTGAAACCCGAAGGCCCGCTGGAATGGCAGTTCCACCAGCACAACGCCATAATCACGCCGCAAGGCACGCTGATGCTGTTCGACAACGGCAACTACAGGGCCCGGCCCTACGAAGAGAAGCTGCCCGCCGACAAGAACTATTCCCGCGTCGTCGAATACGATATCGACGAGGAGGCGATGACGGTGCGGCAAGTGTGGTCCTACGGCGGTCCGGGCGAGGAGGCCTACTACTGCCCGTTCATCTGCGGCGCCGAGGTGCTGCCGGCGACCGGCAATGTGCTGGCCTGCTTCGGCGGATTGCTCGGCGACGGGGACGGCGGCGTTTCGGAAAACCCGGGCCAGGGAATCGGTTCGGCGCGAATCGTCGAGGTAACCCACGACGACGACCCGGAGGTGTTGTTCGAACTGTTCCTCGATCAGCGGGACGAAAGGAAAGGCTGGGACGTCTACCGGGCGGTCCGGTTCGCTAGTCTCTACGGGTGATTTAGCCCGCGGTGCCGGTAATCAGCCGGAAGACGTCCTCGAACATTTCGGTGGTCAGCCGCCCGGTATTGGTGTTGTAGCGGGAGCAGTGATAACTGTTCACCAGCCTGTAGCCGGGCAGGGGATGTTCGGCGGCATGACCGAACTTGTAGGCGCTCTTCCTGAGCCCGAGGGAGGCGAGAATCGCTCCGTGGGCCAGCGAGCCCAACGCCAGAACCGTCTTGAGGTTTGGCATCGCCGCGATCTCGGCGGCGAGGAATTCCCCGCAGGCCCGCACCTCGGCCCCGACGGGCTTGTTGGCCGGCGGGACGCAGCGGACCGCATTGGTGATCCGGCAGTTCTCGAGCGTCAGCCCATCGTCGGGGTCGGCCCCGAACCGGCCCTTGGCGAACCCGAACTTGATCAGGGTCGGATAGAGCAGGTCGCCCGCATAGTCGCCGGTGAACGGCCGGCCCGTGCGGTTGGCGCCCTTGAGACCCGGGGCCAGCCCGACAATCAGCATCTCCGCGCCCAGGGGACCGAAAGCGGGGACCGGCCGGTTGAAAAAATCCGGGTGGGCCGTCCGGTTTGCCGCGCGAAAGTCCGCGAGCCGCGGACACAGTCCGCAATCCGGCGAAGGTTCGAGATCGTCGGTCATTTCAGGTTTGGATGGGAGCAGGCCTAGGCCGCGCCGGCAACCTCTTCGTCGGGGCCCGGTTCATCGTCGTCGTCGGCGTACTCAGAACCAAATTCGTCGTCCTCCAGCGGACCGTTGTCCCGGCAAATGGCGTCCTTGAGGTCCAGGAGTTCGACGAAATAATCGGCCTGACGGCGCAGCTCGTCGGCGACCATGGGCGGCTTGGAGCGGACCGTGGAAACGACGGTGACGCGGGCGCCGTGACGCTGGGTGGCTTCGACCAAACGGCGAAAATCACCGTCGCCGGAAAAGATCACCACATGATCCAGGTGCTCGACCATCTCCATCACGTCGACGGCGAGTTCGATATCCATATTGCCTTTGATCTTCCGCCGGCCCGCCGTATCGGTGAACTCCTTGGTCGGCTTGGTGACCATGGTGTAGCCGTTGTAGTCGAGCCAATCGACCAGCGGCCGAATGGGCGAATATTCCTGATCCTCGACCAGGGCGGTGTAATAGAAGGCGCGCACCAGCCGTCCCTGGTCGGCGAAGACCTTGAGCAGCAGCTTGTAATCGATATCGAAACCGAGCGCCCGCGCCGCAGCGTATAGATTGGAGCCGTCAATGAACAGCCCGATCCGTTCCTGGGGGTAAAAATTCATAATAATCCTTTATTATCAATTATTTATTCGTTGAATCTCACATACATTCTCAGGGAAAATTCCCCCGGCCAGGGTATAACAAACATCAATCACCCTGAACCTGGGAGTATACCGCCCTCCCTATTCGGCACAATTTGTTCGGGGACCCTACAGTCGTGATATATCAGCATGTCCACTTTTCGGACACGATGGTACAAGAGCGGACATGATAATCATCGGTCTCGGCGCGAACCTTCCAAGCCATGCGGGCCCGCCCCGGGCGTGCTGCGAGGCGGCACTCGACCGGCTGTCCGGGCTGGGCGCCGAAACGGTTCGGGTGTCCCGGTTTTACCGCTCCCGGCCCGTTCCGGCATCCGATCAGCCCGACTTCGTCAATGCCGTCGCGGAGCTTGCGACGGAGATGACGCCGGAAATGCTTCTGCAAACGCTGTTGACGGTCGAGAGGCAGTTCGGCCGGGTTCGCGGCGCGCCCAATGCCGCACGGACGCTCGATCTGGATTTGCTGGATTTCGACGGTTTGATTCGCACCGGCAGCGACCTTCAACTACCCCATCCGAGAATGACGTTGCGGGCCTTTGTGCTGTTGCCCTTGGCGGAAATCGCCCCGAAATGGCGGCACCCGCAATCGGGCCAGACCGCCGGTCAACTGCTTGCCCGGCTGGATGACGAACAAGTCGTTGTGCCCATTGAGTAAATCACCGCGTCCCGGCGCAGGGCGGGACGCAGGGAAGACTTGCCTTTGCCAACCTCCGGCATATATATTCTGCGCCGCGAATCGACCGGCCCGAATTGCGCGGCCGGTCATCTGTCTGGAGAGCGTTGAATGGCCCGGGTTACCGTCGAAGATTGCATCGAGAAAGTCTCCAACCGGTTCGAACTGGTGATGCTTGCCGCCCACCGGGCGCGGGCATTGTCGTCGGGCGCGCAGTTGACGGTCCACCGGGACAACGACAAGAACCCGGTTGTCGCGCTTCGCGAGGTCGCCGACGAGACCATCGATCTCGGGGAGGTCGAGGAATCCCTGGTCAAGGGTCTTCAGAAGCATGTCGAGGTCGAAGAGCTCGAAGAGGAAGAAATGGAGCTGCTCGCCGGCGACGCCTATACGGGCGAATTGATGCCGCCCATGGAACCCGCAACCGTTTCGGCGGATGACGCCGATGGTGCCGCACCCATTTCGCCGGCGGCGGCGGAAGACGGCGGCGACGACGCGGCCGGCGCCCCTGATTTCAGCGGCCAAGATATCGTCGATGAGGATTAATGGGCCGGTCTCCGCTTAGGGACCGATCCCCTGCGCCCGGAACCGGCGCCAGCCTGAATTCCGGGGCAATCTTTTCTTCATGGCTTGAATTCATCATGATTCCCCAACGGGACGTTGGAGGAGCGTCATGATCCGTCAGTTCGAACTGGTCGAACGGGTACGCGCCTACGACCGCATGGTCGACGAGGACGCGCTCAATCGCGCCTATGTGTTCGCCATGAAGGCGCACGGTTCGCAAAAGCGCGCCTCGGGCGATCCCTATTTCTCTCACCCGATCGAGGTCGCGGGCATCCTCACCAACTACAAGCTGGACGGCGATTCCATCGTCACCGCGCTGCTGCACGATACCATCGAGGATACCGACACCACCCGCGACGAAATCGCCGAGCAGTTCGGCGAGGAGATCGCCCAGCTGGTCGAAGGGGTCACCAAACTCACCCAGATCGAACTGCAATCGGACCACACCTCGCAGGCGGAGAATTTCCGTAAGCTGGTGCTCGCCATGTCGGAGGACATCCGGGTCCTTCTGGTCAAGCTGGCCGACCGGCTCCACAACATGCGGACGCTGATCCACATCCGCGATCCCGACAAGCGGCGCGCCATCGCCCTCGAAACCATGGAGATTTACGCGCCGCTCGCCGAACGCATCGGCATGCACGAACTGCAGAACGAGCTCGAGGATCTGTCGTTCGCCGAGCTCAATCCCGATGCGCGGGAATCGATCCTCGCCCGACTCGACTTCCTCCGCGAGCAGGGCGGCGACATCGTCGACCGGATTATCGACGAGCTGAAGACGACCCTGCAAACCTCGAAGCTGCGGGCCGAGGTCATCGGCCGCGAGAAGAAGCCCTATTCGATCTGGCGAAAGAGCCGGCGCAAGAACATCTCCTTCGAACAGCTGGCCGACATCATCGGCTTCCGGATCGTTGTCGATAACGTCGAAGATTGCTATCGGGCGCTCGGCATCATCCACAGCACCTATCCGGTGGTGCCGGGACGCTTCAAGGATTACCTCTCTACCCCCAAACCCAACGGCTACCAGTCTCTGCATACGGGCGTCATCGGCCCGCACCAGCAGCGGATCGAAGTTCAGATCCGCACCCGGGACATGCACGAAATCGCCGATTTCGGCGTCGCCGCGCACTGGCGCTACAAGCTGGGCGGGGATCGCACCGCGGGGCGGCAATACCGCTGGATGCGGGAACTCCTGGAAATCCTCGAACACGCCGCGACACCGGAGGATTTTCTCGAACATACGAAACTCGAGATGTTCCCCGATCAGGTCTTCGTCTTCTCGCCCAAGGGCGACGTCATCGCGCTGCCCGTCGGCGCGACCCCGGTGGACTTCGCTTATGCGGTGCACTCGGAGGTCGGGGACACCTGCGTCGGCACGCGGATCAACGGCAAGATCATGCCGCTCCGGACGGAGCTCGGGAATGGCGACCAGGTCGAGATCATCACCTCGGCCGCGCAGACCCCGTCGCCGCTGTGGGAAAATTTCGTCGTCACCGGCAAGGCCCGGGCCAGCATCCGCCGGTTCGTGCGGATGAAGCAGCAGGAGGAATACACTTCACTCGGCCGGGCGATCCTGGAACGCACCTTCGACAAGGAAGGCTATGAGCTGTCGGACAAGGCGCTCGGCGAAGTGTTGACGGTATTTGCTCTCGATTCGCCGGACGCATTGTGCGCCGAGGTAGGGGCCGGCCATCTCACGGCGCGGCAGGTCTTCGAGGCGGTCTTCCCGGGCGCGCGCGCCGAAGGTGACGAGGACAACATCGTTTCCCTGTCGCAGGTCCGCGACAAGCTGAAGCCCGACGGCGCCGGGTCGGTGCCGATCAAGGGATTGATCCCCGGGATGGCGGTCCACTTCGCGGTTTGCTGTCACGCGCTGCCCGGCGACCGCATCGTCGGCATCGTCACCAAGGGCCGGGGCGTCAACATCCACACCATCGATTGCGGGATTCTGGAGGAATTCGTCGATACGCCGGAGCGCTGGCTCGACGTGTCGTGGGAAGAAGAGGCGACGCAGGGCGCGGGGCACGTGGGCCGGATCGAAGTGGTGATGACCAACGAACCCGGCACCCTCGGCGAACTGTCGATGATCATCGGGCGCAACGGCGGCAATATTTCGAACTTGAAAATCACCCACCGAAGCACCGACTTCTTCGAGATGTCGATCGATGTGGAGGTGCGGGACTTGAAGCACCTGACGAATATAATCGCGGCGCTTCGTGCCGCGCCGGTGGTCAACTCCGTCGAGCGCGCCAGGGGTTAAATCAGGGCCAAATCAGGGCCAAATCAGGGGCTGATCAGGGACTGGAATGGAGGGGCCGGCTTCCGGGCCGGTGGAGAGATAGGATATGTTTCGGCGGCGAAATCGGCGCTCACCGGCGGCTCAGATTCGGAACGCTTTTTGGCCGAGCATCGGCTGGCGGCGGACCGTGGTCTATCTCGGCCACCGCATGGCGCGCCTGAAGGGCAGTCCCCATTCGATTTCCGTCGGATTCGCCTATGGGGCCGCCGTCTCGTTTACGCCGTTCGTCGGATTGCACCTTGTGGCCAGCGCCTTCCTGGCCTGGATCACCCGGGGCAACATACTGGCCGCCTGGATCGGGACCCTGGTGGGGAATCCCTGGACCTTTCCCATCATTTGGGTTTGGATCTACCAACTCGGCCGGATCATGGGGGTCGGCGAAGATCCGAACGGGGACAGCCCTAATTTCACCGCCCTGTTCGGCAACTTGGTGAAGTCGCTGTTGCAGGCCGATTTCCAATATCTCCAGGAATCCGCATGGCCCATATTCGGGGCCATGCTGATCGGCAGCATCCCGACCGCCATCGTGGCCTGGATCGTCAGCTACTATATCGCTCGCGGACTGCTCGGCGGATACAAGGCCGCCCGCGCCTCCCGCCGGAAAAAGATACTCGCCGCCCGCCGCGACCGGCAGGCGCACCAGACGGAGAATACAGCATGAGCCGGTATTTGCGACTGGGCGTAAACATCGATCACGTCGCCACCATCAGAAACGCCCGGGGTGGCGAGCACCCGGACCCGGTGAAGGCCGCCGTGGCGGCCGCGGCGGCGGGGGCCGACGGGATTACCGCCCACCTCCGCGAAGACCGGCGGCACATCTCGGAC
>CAZUGT010000241.1:0-23796 GCA_964620095.1 uncultured Rhodospirillaceae bacterium
CTCGAAACCTTTCCCTCTCCCCGGGAGGGAGAGGGATGCGGAGGCTTGGCGAGCCTGCGAGCCATAGCCGTAGCTGGGTGAGGGGGGAATTCCACGTCGCCCCACCTTCATTTTCACCCCCACCCTAACCCTCCCCCTTCAAGGGGGAGGGGAGTTGGTTTGGGAGAGGGTTAGGGTGAGGGGGTCCAGCGATGCGCGGGTGGTTCGCCGGCTTTGCGGATTGATCGTGTAACCGTCTGTATCAAAGACTGAATGCCCGTCACAGAAGGGCTTTCATGTCGTCGGGCAGGCCGCTCTCAAACCTCAGGAACTCGCCCGTATTCGGGTGTTCGAAGCCCAGAAGGCAGGCGTGAAGCGCCTGGCGGCCGAGCTCCGAAACGGCGTTCCCGAACCCTTCGCCGGCACCGTCCAGCCGGCGCCGGCCGGCCCGGCCGTAGAGCGGATCGCCGATGATGGGATGGCCCCTGGCGCTCAGGTGAACGCGGATCTGATGGGTGCGCCCGGTTTCCAGCCTGCATTCCACCAGGCTCGCCCAACGGTTGACCGCCCTCAGCACCCGGTAGTGGGTGACCGCTTCCTTGCCGCCCCGGCCGGTGATGGACATCTTTTTCCGGTTCCTCGGATTTCGGCCGATATTTCCGGTGATCGTGCCTTCCCCGGGCGACGGCGCGCCCCAGCACACCGCCTGGTAGGCACGCTCCAGGGAATGCTCGGCGAACTGCCGCGCGAGGGAAGCATGGGCGGCATCGTTCTTCGCCGCCACCAGCAGTCCCGACGTATCCTTGTCGATCCGATGAACGATTCCCGGCCGGGCGACCCCGCCGATTCCCGAGAGCGATTCGCCGCAATGGGCCAACAGCGCGTTGACCAGCGTCCGGTCCGGATTGCCCGCCGCCGGATGCACCACGAGGCCCGCCGGCTTGTCCACGACGATCAGGTGGTCGTCTTCGAAGACCACGGCGAGGGGGATCGGCTGGGCGACGGGCCGGGCGGGCGCCGCCTCGGGGATACGCACCTCGAAGGTCTCGCCCGGTTTGACCCGCCGGGAGGGCTCGGATACCCTCGCGCCCGCCTGGCCGACCGATCCGCCGGTGATGAGGGCCTTGATGCGGCTGCGCGATATTCCGGGCAGGGCGTCCGCCAGCACCCGGTCCAAACGGGTCCCCGCGCCGCTCTCATCGACGGTTACATGTCGGATATCTTGCCGGCCGGCGGGGGTCATCCTCTGGAAAATGACGCAGTTTCATGGGTGTACACAAGGGATTAGTCGCATTGGTGATCGGGATGGCGGTGCTGATCGCCGCCGGCCTGATCGCCGTCGCCTGGGGCCTGGTCTCGAAATCGGGTGACGCCGGCGTCTCCGGGATCGCCGAGAGCGCCCCGGCCGGAAGCTTCGGAAACGTGGACGTTCCCCTGGCCGACGGCGAAAGCATCCTGTCCGCCCTCCCGTCGGCGGGCCGCGTCGTGGTGCATATCCAGTCCCGCGAGGGAGCGGAACGGCTGGTGATCCTGGACCCGGCCACCGGCAGGGTGACCGGGCAATTCACCTTCAAGGCCCCCCGGCCGGCGCCCGGCGGGAAATGATCCTGGGCGACGAAATCCGGTTTTCCGCCGGCCAGATCGATCAGATCGGCGCCGAGGCGGAGGCCGCCTATCCCGAGGAATGCTGCGGCCTTCTGGTCGGCGTGCTCAAGGGGCATGTCTATGAGGTGAGCCGCGTGGTCGCCTCCCCCAACGTCGTCGAAACCCGCGCCCATGACCGGTTCGAGGTCGATCCGCAGGTGCGGATCGATCTCATGCGCGATTTGCGCCACACCGGTGAATCGATCATCGGGCACTATCACTCCCATCCCGATCACGGCGCGGTCCCTTCGGAGACGGACCTCGCCCAGGCTCACGAACCGGAACTGGTCTGGGTCATCACGTCGGTCCTGGCCGGGCAGGCCCGTGAATCGGCGGGCCATGTTCTCGACCCGGAAACCGGCCGTTTCCGGCAGATCGAGCTTCGGGTGGACGGCGCCGTCAACGGATTTTGACCGGCGGAGTCACGCGATGCCGCTTGATGCCGCCTGATCGCACTTGATCCGGGGGGGCCAAATGGGCTAAGACGAGCGCCCTCTTGCGCCGTCCCCATCGTCTAGCGGCCTAGGACATCGGCCTCTCACGCCGAAAACGGGGGTTCGAGTCCCCCTGGGGACGCCATTTCCTGGGCGCGGCACCGACATACTGAAGCAGCAGGCCTACCGGGTCTTCCCGAGCCGCGCCGAAACACGGGCGAGGGCATCGAGGAGCTCGGGACCGTCCGCGCCGGCGGCCAGCGCGCTTTGGAGCACCGCCTCGGCCTCCTCGAAACGCTCCAGTTTGGCCAATACGGCCCCCTTGTCGACCAGAAGGCCTGGATCGACCGGCAGGTGCCGCTCGGCATGGGTCAGCACGCTGAGCGCAGCGGCGTAGTCGGCCACCGCGGACAGGTACGAGGCGAGCGTCACCTGATCTTCCACCGCCGCCCGGCTGTTGGGACCGAGAATATTGATCACCGCCGATAGGTGTTCGATGGCCGATCGGAAATCGCCCCTGTCATGGGCTTCCCGGGCGGCGCGGCGGACGGCTTCCAGATCGTCGCTCAAGGAACCCGCCTACTCTTCCGGTTCGGTGGTGAACATCAAGGGGTAGCCGTTCTCGCGCCCGAGATCGATGGCCTCGGTGGCCTTGGTTTCCGCCACGTCCTTGGTATAGACGGCGACGACGCAAACGTCCTTTGTGTGCGCCGTCATCATCACATGCATCGCCTCCTCCTCGCTCATCCGGAAGACCTTCTTCAAGACCACGACGACGAACTCCCTGGGCGTGTAGTCGTCGTTCAGCAGGATTACCTTGTAGAGACGCGGGCGCTGCGTCTTCTTTTTGGTCTCGGTCCTGGGTTTGAGGTCGGTGTCGGCCATCGGATTGCCCTAGCGACGCTCTCCGCTTCCTCCGATGGCCCATTTTCGCACGAAGTCGCCTTTCGGTTCAAATCGGGGCGGCTGCCGCCCTCATGAATGATGCGGCGTTCCGGAACGTCATCGATTCCGGTCGAGCTTCAACTCCTGAGCCACGATACGCGCCAGACGCTGAAAAAAACCGTCGAGATACCGCTGAAGCAATTCCTGGCCAACCTCACGCTGCAAAAAACTCCGGAACTGCCGCATCTCCGATTGGCTGAGCGAGGGAGGACGGCCGGCCGCCATTTCCTGCAATGCCCGTTCAAAGGTCTCGTTGGCGTAAAGTCTGTTGAGGCGCCTCAAATCGCCGGCGCTGAACATCTCGGCTGCAAGACCGGCTGCCTGCCTCAGGAATTTGATTTTCCCGCACGTTCCCAGGGGTCCGCCGTCATCAGCCGGATCAAGGGATAAATTCTCGCCGAAGCCCAATTCCCGGGCCGTATTGAGGTGTGACAAGACAAGCGAACACCCCAAGGACTCTCTGGTCTCCTGAGAAACCGCCGTGCCCGGTATAAACAGAACCGCGAGGAGCAGGACCATGAGGGGGCGGGTCAGGCGCGAAACGGCCGGCATCCATGCCCTCTCCACCATCGAATTCTAGAACTTCACCTGGTCGCCGCCCTTGAGCTTGAGGCGCTCGCGGGCCTCGGCGGGCGTCGCCACGTCGAGGGACAAATCCTCGACGATGCGGCGGATCTTGGCCACCTGATCGGCGTTGGATTCCGCAAGCGCGCCCTTGCCGATATAGAGCGAGTCCTCCAGGCCCACCCGGACGTTGCCGCCCAGGATGGCGCCGGTGGTGACGAAGCTCATCTGGTGGCGGCCGGCGGCCAGGATCGACCATTCGTAGTTCTCCTCGCCGAACAGCTTGTTGGCGATGCGGCGCATGTGAACCAGGTTCTCGATGTCGGCGCCGATGCCGCCGAGGATGCCGAAGATGGTCTGGACGAACACCGGCGGCTCGATCAGGCCCCGGTCGATGAAGTGGGCGAGATTGTAGAGATGCCCCATGTCGTAGCACTCGAACTCGAAGCGCACGCCATGGCCCTCGCCGAGTTCCTTCAGCACCCATTCGATGTCCTTGAAGGTGTTGCGGAAGATGAAGTCCCGGGTCATCTCCAGGTACTTGGGCTCCCACTCGTGCTTCCAGTCGTAGGGCTTGTCGAGGATGGGGAACAGGCCGAAGTTCATGGAGCCCATGTTGAGGGACGTCATCTCGGGGCTCGCGCGCAAGGCGCCCGCGCACCTCTCCTCCAGGGTCATGCCGTGGCCGCCGCCGGTGGTGATGTTGACCACCGCATCGGTGGACTGCTTGATCCGGGGCAGGAACTCCATGAACACGTCCGGGTCCGGGGTCGGCGAGCCGTCCGGGTTCCGCGCATGCAGGTGGAGAATGGAAGCCCCGGCCTCCGCTGCGCCGATGGCCTGCTCGGCGATCTCGTTGGGCGAGATCGGCAGGTGGTCCGACATGGTCGGCGTGTGGATGGAGCCGGTGACGGCGCAGGTGATGATGACGCTTTTGGCCATGTCCTTGTCCCCTAGGGTCGGTTAGTCGTCGAAGATGGCGACGGCGCGGGTCCAGCCCGCCGAGGCGCCGCGAATTTTCACCGGAAAACAGGCGATCCGGAAGCCGTCCCCCGGCAGTTTTTCGAGATTGTGGAGTTTCTCCAGGTGACAGTATCCGATCTCCCGGCCCGCCTTGTGGCCCTCCCAGATCAAATCGGCGTTGCCGGTCTCGGCATACTTGTCCTTGGTGTGCACGAACGGCGCGTCCCAACTCCAGGCATCGGTGCCGGTCACCCGGACGCCGCGCTCCAGCAGATAGAGCGTCGCCTCGCGGCCCATGCCGCAGCCGGACGCCACGTAGTGGTCGGTGCCGTAGGCGTCGCCGGCGGCCGTGTTGACGACCACGATCTCCATCGGCTGGAGGTCGTGCCCGATCCGCCCGAGTTCGGCCTCCACGTCCTCCGGCTGCACCACATAGCCCGCCTCGAAGGCGCGGAAATCGAGCTTCACGCCGGGATTGAAGCACCAGTCCAGCGGCACCTCGTCGATGGTGATCGCCCGGTCGCCCTTGTCCATGGTCGAGTGAAAGTGGTAGGGCGCATCCAGGTGGGTGCCGTTGTGGGTCATCAGCCGGATCCACTCGATCGCCCACCCCTCGCCGTCGGGAAGGTCCTCTTCCTTGAGGCCGGGAAAGAACGCGGTGACGTCGGACGCCGTGTCCTTGTGGGTCAGGTACTCGATCCTGGGCTCATAGCCCGGCGGATCCGAGACCACGTCGTTCTCGAGATGCATGGAGATGTCGACAATTCGGCGGCCCATGGCCGTGCCCTCCGCCTTACGTTTCGCCTGCTCGATGGCCTATTTGATCGCCTTATTTGATCGTCTTATTTAATCGCCTGGGGATTGATCGGCGAGCCGGTGCCCTTGCTGATCACCAGGGGCGGCGCGCAAAGGAAGAATTCGTAACGGCCGTCCTCGGCGCAATCCTCGACCAATTCCCTGAGATACCAGATCTCGCCGTGCACGATGCCGATATAGGGGATGGTCACCTGGTGCCAGGGCTGAAAGATGCCGGGAACGGTCTGGTTGGGACGAACCTCGATCCCCCAGGTGTCCGAGCAGATGCCGGCGATCTGCTTTTCGTGAATCCAGTCGACGGTTTCGAAGGCGAGGCCCGGCGCATCGCCGGCGGCGTAGCCGCCCCACTCGCCCTTGTCCAGGCAGTCGGCCATCTGGCCCGTATTGATGATCACGAAGTCGCCCCGGCGCACCTCGACGCCCTGTTTCCTGGCGGTCGCGTCGAGATCGCGGATGGTAATGCCGTAGCCGTCGGCGAGGCGCTTCTTGCCCTTGTGGCGGGCAACGTCCAGCAGCACGCCGCGGCCGACCATCTTGTCGGCGAAATGCTCGATGCCGTTCTTGTGGGCGCCCCGCGCGTCGACCAGCGCGGCGGGGTAGCCGTTCCACATCTTGTCGCCGGTGAACACGTGGGCCAGCGCGTCCCACTGGCTCGCGGTCTGGGTCGGCAGATTGATGAAATCGTCCGCCCAGCGGATGCCGTAGTCCTTGTCCTGACGGCCGGCGACGGCATCGGTGCCGGTGGCGATCATGTGGTGCATGGTATTCCATCGCCCGCCCCAAATGCCCACTTGGGGCCCGTTTTCGTCGAGCTCCAGGCCGAGCCGGAAGACCTTGCCCTTTTGGATCAGCTGGGCGGCGGCGATGATGTCTTCGGGCTCGATGTAGTTGAGCACGCCAAGCTGGTCGTTCTTGCCCCACTTGCCCCAGTTGGAGAGCTGGCGGCCCTTGCGGTTGATGTCCGCCTGGCTCAGCAGTTTCTTCTTCCGGCGGGCGGGTTTGGTCTTGCTGGCGGGTTTTTTTACAGCTTTCTTAGCAGGCGTGCGTGCCATCGGGGCCTCCCTGATTTCATGGCGTTCGTGGGGCCGGGCTCGGAACGGCCCGTCATTGGGCC
Source organism: uncultured Rhodospirillaceae bacterium (assembly GCA_964620095.1). Lineage (GTDB taxonomy): Bacteria > Pseudomonadota > Alphaproteobacteria > Rhodospirillales > UBA2165 > JAJDXO01. The sequence goes on from CAZUGT010000241.1 coordinate 6,460, forward strand.
TGTGATTTTAGAGGCGCAATGACAGAAGTCCATTGGTGTTTGCGCACCGGGCTTAGCGGGATCGAGCGCGACTAATGCGCCTGACAGCACCCGGCCGGGCGGCTATAACAGCCCCTGACGATCAATCGCAGTTCCCGCCCCGCACCAGGACTTTCCGATCAATGCTCCACCCCATCGACAATTCCCTGGCCGACATCGCCGCCGCGCTGCGCGACGGCGTCACCAGCGCGCGCGAACTCGCCGAAGAGGCCATCGCCCGCCACAACAGGTGGGAAGACCGGATTTCCGCCTACCGGGACTGGCGGGAGGACGAGATTCTGGCGCAGGCCGATGCGGCCGACGAGGCTCTTCGCGCGGGGCAGGACAAGGGTCCGCTGCAGGGCCTGCCCATATCCGTGAAGGACATATTCGGCGCCGAGGGGTATCGGACGTTCGCCGGCAGTCCCAATGCGCTGCCCCCCGAGTACGAACGTGACGGCCCCATGGTCGCGGCGGTTCGCGAACAGCAGGGCGTCATCACCGGCAAAACCCACACGGTCGAGTTCGCCTATGGCGGGCTCGGCACCAATGACCATTGGGGGACGCCTTGGAATCCCTGGGATTCCGAGAACCACCGGGTCCCGGGCGGCTCGAGCGCCGGCGCGGGCACCAGTTTGATGGAGGGGTCCGCCCTGATCGCCTTCGGCACGGATACCGGCGGCAGTGTCCGGGTGCCGGCGAGCATGACGGGCACAGCGGGCCTCAAGACCACGGCCGGGCGGTGGCCGACGGAGGGGATCGTGCCGTTGAGCTCCACCCTGGATACGCCCGGCATCCTGACCCGGACCGTCGCCGATTTGGCTTACGGCTTCGCCGCCTTCGACCCTGGGACCGATGCTGTTCCTCGAGCAGCGGACATTTCCCGGGTCCGGATCGGCATCACGGCCGACTACTTCTGGGAACGCTGCCAGCCCGATGTCGCCGCGGTGGTTCAATCCACCCTCGACGAGCTCAAGGCCGCCGGCGCGGCCATCGTCGAAATGCCGTTCCCCGAAGCGCAGGCGGCCATCGATACGATGATGGCCGGCGCCATCGTCGCGGCGGAAGGCTGGGGCCATCTCAAGACCCGATTGCCCGATTGGCTGGAGACCCTCCAGCCGGGCGTGGCCGCACGCATGGAGGACGGCAAGACGGTCACGGCGGCCGATTACGCGGCCGCCCGCCTTGGACTGATCGATCTCAATGCGGCGGCGACGGAACGGCTATCCGGCGTGGATGTACTCGCCGTGCCGGCGGTTCCGATGACGCCGCCGACGCTGGACGACGTAGCCGATCTCGAGGACTACAAGAAAATAAACCCGGCCGCGCTGCGCCATACCATGCCCGGCAATGCACTTGGATTGTGCGCCGTTTCCATGCCGGTGGGGCTCGACGGCTCGGGCATGCCGGTGGGATTGCAGTTGATGGCCAAGCCGTTCGCCGAGGAGGCGCTGCTGTCGGCGTCCCTGGCGATAGAGAACGTGCTGGGCAACAGCCACGAACGGCTCGGCAGGCCGCCGCTCGGCGGCATCTGGGGAAGCGGGCAGAAAAACCAAGGAAAGATCGCGGGATGAAAGTCGGCATTATCGGTCTCGGCATCATGGGCGGCGCGTTCGCCCGGAACCTTCTCGAGGGCGGATTCGAGGTCGTCGGCGTCGATGTCGTGGCGGAGAACGTCGCCGCCCTAGAGGCGGCGGGCGGCGCCGGCGCCGGCTCGCCCAGGGAGGCGGCCCTCGACGCCGATATCATGATCACATCGCTGCCGAGCGCCGCCGCTTTCCACGACGTGATCTCCGGCAACAACGGGATCGCCGCGGCCTTGAAGGACGGCCTAGTCGTCATCGAGGCCAGCACGCTGCCCATTGCCGACAAGGAGGCCGGGCGCGATGCCCTGGCGGCCGTCGGCTCGATCCTGTTGGACTGCCCGATCAGCGGCACCGGATCCCAGGCCGCAACCAAGGATCTCGCCGTCTACGCCTCCGGCGACGAGCAGGCGTACGAAAACGCGGCGGCCGTATTCGACGGCTTTGCGCGGACCCACACCCATGTCGGCCCGTTCGGCGCCGGCAGCAAAATGAAATACGTCGCCAACCACCTGGTGCATATTCACAACGTCGCGTCGGCCGAAGCCATGGTGCTGGGCATGAAGGCGGGCCTCGATCCCAAGCTGATGCTGGATGTGCTTACCCGGGGCGCGGGCACCTCCCGCGTTCTGGAACTCCGGGGCCCGATGATGGTCGAGGACAAGTACGACGAAGCGACCATGAAGATCGACATCTGGCAGAAGGACATGAACGTCATCGGTGAATTCGCCGCCTCGATGAATATGCCGGTCCCGGTGTTCGCGGCCTGCGTTCCGGTCTATCTGTCCGCCCTCGCCAAGGGCATGGACAAGCTGGATACCGCCGCCGTCTGCCGGGTCATGGAAGAGATGGCGGGGCTCGACCGGGGCAAGCAGGAATAGGAAACCGAGATGGATACCCTCAAGGACCGCCTCCCCTACTCCGCGATCGTCGACCGTCCGCCGCTGAAGCTGCCCGGCGGGGCGCGCATGGCGGTCTGGACCATCGTCAATGTGGAAGAGTGGGATGCCGCCAAGCCGCAGCCCCGGACCATACTGCCGCCGCCCATGGGCCAGCCGCTGATCCCCGACCTCCCCAACTGGGCCTGGCATGAATACGGCAACCGGGTCGGTTTCTGGCGTATCCGCGACGTGCTCGGCCGCCAGGGCGTGAAGGCCACCTTCGCCATGAATGCGACGGTGCTCGAGAGCTATCGCCGCATCGCCGAGGCCGCGCTGGAGGACGACTGGGATTTCATGGGCCATGGCTACATTCAGGGCCCCATGCACCGGGTCGACGACCAGAAGCGGGATATCGAGGCGACGGTGAAGGCGATCGAGGATTTTACCGGTCATCCGCCCCGCGGCTGGGAAAGCCCGGGTCTCACCGAGACCATGGACACCATCGACTTCCTGGCCGGCGCGGGCATCGAGTACGTCGCCGACTGGATCCTCGACGATCAGCCGGTGGAGATCGCCACCAGGCACGGACCGGTCATCTCGGTCCCCTACACCGTGGAGACCAACGACATTACCGTCTTCGCCCTGCAGCAGCACTCGTCCGAGGAGTTCCTGAAGCGCGGCATCGACCAGTTCGAGCAGCTCTACAAGGACAGCGAAGACTCCGCGCGCGTGATGGCCATCAGCCTTCACAACTATATTTCGGGGGCGCCGCACCGGATCAAATACGTCGAAGCTTTATTCGAGCACATCAAGAAGCACGACGACGTGGTCATCTGGACCGGCGCCCAGGTCTTGGATTGGTACAAGGAAGCCGGCAAATGAGCATCGAACGATTGAATCCCGATACGGTCTACAAGCCCAACAAGGGTATCTACACACAGGTCATCAAGGCATCCGGCACTCAAGTGCACGTCGCCGGGCTGGTCCCGTGGACGGTCGACAATGAACTGGTCGGCAAGGACGATGTCGCCGCCCAGGTCGGCCAGATCCTGGCCAATGTGGAGAATTCCCTCGCCGCCGCGGGCGCGGCCAAGTCGGATGTGGTGCGGATCAACGTCTATACCGTCGATGTCGCCCGCTACATCGCCGAGGGCGCGCCGGTGCTGATCGAGTTTTTCGGCGATACCAAGCCGGTTTCGACCACCGTCGAGGTTTCCAAGCTTGTGCATCCGGATTGGCTGGTGGAGATCGAGGTCACCGCGGTCATCGGCGGCTAACGCACTATCCGGTGGGTGATTGAAGGAGCCGGGGCCCTTCGCTACATTCCCGCCGCCTATACATCAAGGACGATTGAGAATGATCGAACTCTATACCTGGTTCACGCCCAACGGCCGCAAGATCTCCATCATGCTCGAGGAATGCGGCCTGCCGTACAACGTCCATCCGGTAAACATCGGCAAGGACGAACAATTCGATCCCGAATTTCTGAAAATCAGCCCGAACAACAAAATTCCGGCCATCGTCGACACGGACAACAACCTGTCGCTGATGGAGAGCGGCGCCATCCTGCTGTATCTGGCGGAGAAATCGGGCCAGCTTGCGCCCACCGACGAGGCCGGTCGGTGGAAGATGACGGAGTGGCTGATGTTCCAGAAGGCCAGTGTCGGTCCCATGTTCGGCCAGGTTCACATCTTCCGCCGGTACGGCAAGGGCGAGAACGCCGCCGCCACCGAACGCTACGACAAGGAATGCCGGCGAATTTACGGCGTCATGGACAAACGCCTCGCCGACAACGAGTACTTCCTCGGCAGCGGCTACAGCATCGTCGATATCGCCATCTTTCCATGGGTCGCCCGCTGGAATTGGCAGGAAGTGGACCTCACCGAATTCCCGAACGTCCTGCGTTGGCTGAAACTGCTGGCGGCGCGTCCCGCGGTCCGGATCGGCTGGAACATCCCGGAGAACGATCAGCCGCTGCCGATCCCCGGCGAAGGCGAGTTTGCATAAGGAGCAAGAAGCAATGGCTGCGTATTGGGTCGCCCGTTCGAAAATCAACAATCCGGACAACTACCGCAAATACACCGACCTCGTCGGTGACATTCTCAAGGAATACGGCGGCAAACCGCTCTCCCGGGGCGGCAGGTATCAGGTGATGGAGGGCCCGGAATATTTCGAGCGTTTCGTGATCGTCGAGTTCCCCGACTTCGAGTCCGCCGTGGCCTGCTTCGAGTCGGATGCCTATCAGGCCGCGGCCGTTCATCGGCGCGACGGTTCGGGCGAGGTCGAAACCGTGATCATGGATGAGACCCCGGGCATGGGAAACAACTGACGCGGATCATGCACGACCGGCTCCGTTGGGTTATAATATCCCGACGCGCTGGACGACGAAGGGAGGCCGCCATGCCGCTCGATGAAATGGATCATTTTTCGATCCGCACGATAAAGCTCGAGGAATGCAAGGAATTTTACGAGACCGTCCTCGGCATGAGGGTCGGCGACCGGCCGCCGCTCGATTTTCCGGGCTACTGGATGTATGTGGGCAAGATGGCGGTGGTGCATCTGGTCGGCATCGATGAAGACGATCCCTCGGGCCTCATCGAATATCTGGGGGATGTCGATCTCGATGACCTGGACGGCGGCGGCGCCGTGGATCACCTGGCCTTTCGGGCGAGCGACGTGGATGAACTCAAGTCAAGGCTCGAGAAGCTGAAAATTCCCTATCGCGAGCGGATGGTGCCGGAAATGAACCTGCAGCAGGTTTTCCTGGAAGACCCGAACAACATCACCATCGAATTGAACTACTACGACTGATCGCGCCCGGCGCGCTCAAGCGCCCAGGTAGTATTGCTTGATCATTTCGTTGTTCTCGAGGGCGGCGGCATCGGCGCCCTCGAATTCGATCTGGCCGTGGACGATGATGTAACCGCGATCGGCGATCTTGATGGCCTGATTGAAATTTTGCTCGGCCATCAGAATCGTCAGGTTCCGCTGCTCCTGGAGTTCCTTGATCTTGGCGATCGTCTGGCTGACGAGGATGGGGGCGAGGCCGACCGAGGGTTCGTCCACCAACAGGATTTTGGGATCGGACATCATGGACCGGGCGATGGCGACCATCTGCTGTTCGCCGCCGCTCATGGAGCCGGCAAGCTGGTTGCGGCGCTCCAGGAGCCTCGGAAACGCCCCATAGACGAACTCCAGATTCTCGTCGAGCTTCGCGCGCGCCGCCGGCCGGTAGGCGCCGAGGGTCAGATTTTCCTCGACGGTCAGCGCCGGGAACAGACGCCGCCCCTCCGGAACCATGGCGATGCCCAGATCGACGATTTCCTCCGGGGACTTGCCGATCAGATTGATCTTCTCGCCATCGCTCTCGAAGACGATCTCGCCGCTATCCGGCTCGACCAGCCCGGTGACGCATTTGATCAGCGTGGATTTGCCGTTGCCGTTGGAGCCGAGCAGGACCACCGTTTCACCGCCGCCGACGTTGATGGTGACATCATGAAGCACCCGGACAGACCCGTAGCCCGCCTCGACGTTGGATATGCTCAAGCTATTCGCCAAGGTACGCGCGCTCCACGTCTGGGTTGCCTTGAATCTCTTCCGGCGTCCCTTCCGCGATCAGCTGACCGGCATCCAGGACGTAAATTCGCTCGCAGTACCGCATAACCGCCCGCATGATGTGCTCGATCATGATGACGGCCACGCCCCGCTCATTGAGCTTGAACAGAATTTCCAGGACTTCATCGACTTCGGAGCTGGACAGGCCCGCCATCGATTCATCCGAAACCAGCACATCGGGCTGCGCGGCAAGCGCCCGGGCGAGTTCGAGCTTCCGAAGATCAACCTGCGTCAGGTTGCCCGAATTCTCCTGGGCGCGGTCCTGAAATCCGACCAGGGCCAGAATTTCCATCGCCCGGTCCTCGTGCGTCGCATGGTCGACGCGACCCCAGGCGGCGTACTCCATGGGAACCAGCATGTTTTCCAGGATGCTCATGGTCCGGAAGGGCCGGGGGATCTGGAAGGACCTGGATATGCCGAGCTCGGCCCGCTTGAAGGCCGGCAGGCCGGTGATCTCCTCTCCCCGAAAAACGACCGATCCCTCTTCGTTGAACAGCGCGCCGGAAATGCAGTTGATCATCGTCGTCTTGCCGGACCCGTTGGGACCGATAAGACCCAGCCGCTCGCGCGGGTTCAGATGCATGCTGACATTGTTGAGCGCGACGAAGCCGCCGAACCGCTTGGTCAGACCGTGAACGTCGAGAATGCGGCCGTCGGCGTCCATCACTTGCCTCCCCCGCGGCGCTTCCGCGCGAAGTCCTGGAACAGCCCGACGATCCCGCGGGGGGCGAGCGCCACGAACCCGATCAGCACCACGCCGACGATCAGGATGTTCAACTCGGAAGAAATGGTGACGGTCACGATTTGCTGGATCGTGCCGAGCAGCAGCGCGCCGATGACGGGTCCGAACCACACCGCCGTGCCGCCGATCATGGGCATGGCGATTGCGTTGACGGCGATCAGCAGGTCGAACGCGGAGAGCGGGTTGATGTAGGTGACGAAGAACGGGAACGGCGCGCCGGCCACCCCCATCATGACGCCCATGACGGTGGTCGAGATGAGCTTCAATCGAAGGGTCGGAACGCCCATGCACTCGGCGGCGGTTTCATCGTCACGAATGGATGCCAGTCCCCGTCCCATCCGCGACATGCTGAGATATCGCGACACCGCCACGCAGATCAGCGACAAAACCAGCATCAAAATGAACATCATTTCGATGAAGCTGTCGAAGAACGGCACTTCGGCGGGGGTTATCACATAGGCGCCCGCGGAACCGCCGACATAATCCCAGTTGGTGATCAACGATTCGAACACGATGGCCATGGCCAATGTCGCGATGGCGAAGTAGACGCCGCGCAGCCGGAGGGTCAAATAGCCGGTGCCCAGGCCGATCAGTCCGCACACGATACCGGCGATGACGATCAGGACCAGCAGCGGCAATTCGGCAAACTGGTGAAGCGCGATTGCCGTGTAGGCGCCGATGGCGAAGAATCCGGCGCTGCCGAAATTCACATAGCCGGTAAACCCGCCAAGGACATTCCACGCCACGGCCATGATCAGGCCCTGCAGGACCACGTAGCCGGCAAAAAACAGGAACTGGTTGTCCGCGACGCCGGCCAGGCCAAAGCCCGCGGCGAGCACCAAAACAATGCCTATCCAGAACCCGCCGATTTTCATCATAGCCGTCCAAACAGGCCCTGCGGGCGGACCGCCAGCGTTATCAACAAGAAGCCGAACGCCACCGTCGGCGCCCAGGACGGCCCGATATAGGTCGTGACGATACTCTCCGACAGGCCGATGATAAGCGCCGCGACGAGGGTTCCGGGGATACTGCCCATGCCGCCGAGTACGATGATGGCGAAGATACGGCCGATATAAAGCCGCCCGATGGTCGGCTCCACCGGGCCGATCATGATCAGAAGCGCGCCGGCGAGCGCCGCCGTCGCGATGCCGATGCCGAAGGCGATCTGCTTGATCTTGACCGGATCGGCGCCCATGAGCTGCAGCGCCAGCCGGTCCTGCGACACCGCCAGGATTGCGCGGCCGAGAAACGTCCGGGACATAAACAGATAAATGGCGCCGGTCATGACCAGCGCCGCGCAGAACGGCACCAGCATCCGCCACGGAATGCCGACCAGGCCGATCTCGATTTGTTTGCCGATATAGTCGGCTTCGACCAGCCGGTAATCGACGCCGTAGAAAATGATGAAGAGAACCTCGATGACGAACATGAGGCCGAAGAAAAAGGCGAGGCCCGCCAGCGACTCCCGGCCGGTTCGCTCAAATGCCGCGTAATAGACGCGATAGACGAAGACACCCACCGCGAAGAATATGGGCATCAGCAGAATGCCGGCGATCACCGGGTCGAGGCCGAAGCCGCCGTTGAGGGCGAAAACCAGATAAGACCCGGCCACGATGAAGGCCGGGTGGGCAATATTGACGATGTCGAGCTGGCCGAAGACGATCGACAGGCCGAGCGCGACGGCGGCATAGAAGCCGCCCAGAAGAATGCCCGCGGCGATCGCATTCAGGAATAAAGATGCATCCATGGATACGGTCGCCGCGGGCTTCTGTCAGGTCGCGTCTGGTTTACTTCTTGTACGGGAACATAATATCCCCGGACTTGACGGTGTCTGGCTTCAGGACGACGCGCGTGCCTTCCATTTTGAACTGATCCAGATTGTTCGCCTTGATGCCGCGGAACTGAATCATCAGCGCGCGGGACGTGGCCCACTCGCCGTTCTTGCCGAATTTGACCGGTCCGACCACGGTGTTGAAGGTGGTCTTGTGGATGTACTCGGCCAGCTTCTTGTCATCCAGGGACTTGGTCGCCTCGACGGATTGACCCAGAACCTGCATGTAGGCATAGGCCCACGGCGGGAGGTAGTGACCCAGCAGGTCGACACCCTTGCCGGCGGCAGCCGCCTGGTACTTCTTCAGGAACTCGTCGATGCCCGGGAACTTCAGCGTTTTCGCCGGAACCCAGAAATCGTAATTGACGAGGTTGTTCAGGCCCGGGCCGAGGTTCTTCATGATCGCCGCGAATTGCAGGCCGACCATGCCGCCGCCCACCAGCTTGGCCTTGAGGCCGAGCTCGTTGGCCGCCTTGACGATACCCACGGAGTTCGCCGGATAGGACCCGAAATAGATCAAATCGGGATTGGTCGCCTGAATGGCCCGGAGGATCGGCGTGAAGTCGGCCGTGGAGGGCGGGAAGCTCTTGTCATAGACAATTTTCAGCCCGTCCTGCTTGGCGTTCGCGCGGGCGCCCTTGACGGCGTTCTGCGCAAACTCCGCGTCCGCGCCGGCAAGCGCCACGGTCTTCAGGCCCTTTTCCTTGGCGATATCGAAGAAGCCGCGGGACCAATCCTGGGCCGGGTTCGGACCGGCAGGCATGATCTGGAAGTAGCGGTCATATTTGAACTTGTGGTTCACGTCGAGACCGAACAGCCCCATGAACACCTTGCCCGACCGCATGACGATGGGCATGGCCGGCGCGATCACGTCGGTGCCGTAGCTGGAAACCACGAGGTCGACCTTGTCGACGTTCAGCAGCTTGGTGTAGATGCCCGGCACCTTCGCAGGCGTCGTGGCATCGTCGTAATACACCAGTTCGACGGGGCGTCCGAGAAGGCCGCCCTTCTTGTTGACGTCGTCGCGCCAAATCTCCATGGCGATCAGCGCGCTCTTGCCGCCGGCACCGAGAACGCCGGTGAGCGCCATCGAGAAACCGATCTTGATGGGCTTGCCGGATTGCGCACTCACTTGCGGCGAGTAGGCAACGACCACCGCCAACGCGGCAATGGCTAGTACTAATTGTCTGAAAAATCGCATCGAAGACGCCTCCCAGAAGTGATTTCAAAACCTCACCGGATCGTTACGTCAGTGTCCGGCATCGAAAAATTCGACGAAACGGTAGCACACGGAAATTGCCCAAGAAAGCGTGAAAGCGGGGTGTGTATTTTTCGCTTGGGCGCTGCCTATTCGGTCTTTCCGAGTGCGCGAAGCACACGTTCCGGAGTCATCGGGTTGACGGTCAACCGCGCACCCAACGGCAGCAAGGCGTCGTTGACCGCGTTCAGGATCGCCGCCGGCGACCCGCCGGTCCCGCCTTCCCCGGCGCCCTTCGCGCCGAGTTCGGAATCGCTGTTGGGACTGGTCACGTGGCCGACCTCGATGTCGGGCATCTCCGCGGCCATGGGCACCAGATAGTCGGCGAGGTTGCCGTTGAGCAGCTGCCCCTCGTCACTGTAGAGGCACTCTTCGTAGAGCGCGCCGCCAATGCCCTGAATCACGCCGCCGCGCACCTGCTCCTCCACCAGCAGCGGATTGATCACCGTGCCGCAATCCTCGACCACCCAATAGTTGAGCAGTTTCACCAGGCCCGTATCCACATCGACCTCGGCGTAGGAGCAATGGATGCCGTTGGTGAAGGCGAAGGGAAACTTCTTGGGCACGTGGTGCCGGGTGGCAATGAGCTCCGACTGATAATCCTTGGGCAGGGTATCGGCCCGGTAGTAGACCACCCGTCCGACCTCGGCGAGGCTGATCCGCTCGTTGCCCGTATCGGCGTCGACAACCGCGTTGTCCCGGATATCGAGCTTCCGCGGCTCCGACTGCAGCATGATGCCGGCGACGTCCAATATCTGATCCCGAAGGGCGTGACCGGCCTGCGCTGCCGCTTCGCCGGCGATGCCGGTGCCGCGCGACGCCCAGGTGCCGCCGCCGTAAGGGGTGATCTCCGTATCGCCGGTGATGATCTTGATCTTGTCCGGTGTCACGCCGACCGCCGTCGCGGCGACCTGTGAAAGGACCGCTTCGGCGCCCTGCCCCTGTTCAGTGACGCCCGAGGCTACAATCAGGTTGCCCTTGGCATCCAGGCGCAGGGTCACACCGTCCTGGGCCGAGATCGGCGCGCCGCCGACCCCGTAGAACATGGGGCTGGGGCTCGTCACCTCGATCATGCAGGCAAATCCGATACCGCGATAGATACCGGATTCCCGCGCCTTCTCCTGGTCGGCCCGCAACCCCGCGTAGTCCACCATACCGAGCAGCTTGTCCTTGGCGGCATGGTGGGAGAGCTTGTCGAACGGCATGCCGGTGATGGATTTGGTTGGATAGGCATCGTCGGGAACCAGGTTCCTTGCCCGGATTTCCACCACATCCATGCCCAACTTCTGGGCCGCATGATCGACCAGCGCTTCCTGCATCGCGGTGGCGATGGGGTGGCCGACCGCCCGGTATTGGCACATCAGCGGCTTGTTCTGAAACACCACCCGTCCCCGCGCCCTATAGTTTTCGATGGTGTAGGGCCCGCCGGTCAGATTGAGCACCTGATTGATCTCGATTCCGCTTGACCGCGGGTACATGGAGTAGGGCCCGATACCGGTAAGGTCATCGAAATCGATGGCGAGAATCTTGCCGTCCTCGGCAACCGCCATCCGCGCCTTGATCGTGTGATGGCGGGCATGAATGTCGGCCGTGAAGCTTTCCATCCGGTCGGGAATGAACTTCACCGGCCGCTTCAGAAGCATGGTCAGCGCGGCGGTCGCGATCTCGTCGCCGTAGGTGTGCACCTTGATGCCGAACGCACCGCCCACATCCTTGCAAATCACCCGAACCCGGTGTTCCTCCAGGCCGAAGTGCTTGGCGAAAATGGCCTGAAGCATGTGCGGACCCTGGGTCGACATGTAGACCGTGAGCTGTTCCTCGGACGGATCCCAACTGGAGATGATGGCTCTCGGCTCCAGTGTGACGCCGGTGTGGCGGCCGAAGGTGAACTCGTCCTCGACGACCACCGCCGCCTGATCGAACGCGGCATCCACATCGCCTTCGTCGACGATCCGCTCCCAACAGAGATTGTTGCCGTACTCCTCGTGGATCACCGGCGCGTCGGCATCGAGCGCCGCCGCCATGTCGCAGGCGGCCGGCAGTTCGGCCCAGTCCACTTCAACCAGTTCGACCGCGTCTTCGGCCTGCGCGCGGGTCTCGGCGACCACGGCAACCACCGGCTCACCCTGCCAGCGGGCCCTGTCGATGGCCATCGGGTATTGCGGAGGCGAGCGCATGCCCTCCAGGTGGGAGAGGACACCAACCCAGGGTTCGCACAGTTCGGCAACCTCCTTTCCGGTGAAGACACCGACGACCCCCGGCGCAGCCTTGGCCGCATCGGCGTCGATCGACTTGATGTCGGCGTGGGCAAACGGTGAGCGCAGGTAGGTCGCATGGACCATTCGCGGCAGCTTGATGTCGTCGGTGAACGTGCCGCGGCCATGGAGCAGCCGCTGGACGTTGGGGCGCGGAACCGAGCGGCCGATATAGCTGTTGGGCCGGTCGTGAACGGTGATTACGGGGCTATCAGCCATTATTTCTCCCCCCGGTTTTGGCCGGTTTCCTCTATGGCGTCGACAATGGCCTGGTAACCGGTACAGCGGCAGAAATTGCCCGCAATGTGCTCCCGGATTTCCGTTCGATCGGCGCCCGGGTTGTCGGCCAGCAGTTCGGCGGCCGTCATCAGCATGCCCGGCGTGCAGAAGCCGCATTGCGCCGCATTGCGGGTCTTGAAGTTTTCCTGCAGATCGGCGATTTCACCGCTTTCCGACAGGCCTTCTATGGTCAGGACCTCGGCGCCGTCGGCCTGGACGGCCAGCATCAGGCAGCCGCGGACGATGGTCCCGTCGACCCTGACGGTACAGGCGCCGCACACGCCGTGTTCGCATCCGACGTGGCTGCCGGTGAGTTCCAGTTCCTCGCGGAGGAAATCGACGAGGTTCATCCGGGGCTCGACCGCGCGCGAGACCCGTTCGCCGTTGACCGTCGCGGTCACGACGACAGGGGGAATATCGATTGAATCCGGCATGGGTCTACGCTCCCGCGATGCGCTTCAGCGCCCGCTCGGTCATCACCCGCGCCAAGTGGAGCTTGGTCGCGGCGGTGGAATTCATGTCGTCAAACGGATCGAGGTCGTGTTCAAGCGCCGACTGCGCCGCTCCGATGCTCGCCTCGTCAATGGCGTTTCCGGCAAGCGCGGCTCCCGCCCCTTCGGCCAGCATGGGCGTACCGCCGGCGGCCAGGTAGACGAGCCGGGCGGCCTCCACGGTCTCCCCGTTCACGGTGACCGACGCCATGACGCCGGCCATGCCGTAATCCCCATGGCGCCGCGCCACCTCTTCAACGGCGAAGCGCTGGTTGCCGGCGGCCGCCGGCACTTCGATGGCGGTGATCAGCTCGCCGTCCTCGAGCGCCGTGTCGTAGAGACCGCGGAAAAATTCGCCGGCGCTCACCTTGCGGCGGCCGCCCGAGCCGGCAATTTCGACCGTTCCGTCGAGCGCCAGCAGGCACGCCGGCAGCTCCGCGGCGGGATCGGCAAAGGCGATGCTGCCCCCGACGGTCCCGCGGTTGCGGATGGCCGGATGGGCAATCAACGGTACTGCTTCGGCGATCAGCGGCGCCTGCGCCGCGATGACCTCGGACCTCTCCAGTTCCCGGTGACGGGTGAGCGCGCCGATACGGACCGTGCCGCCGTCGGCGGAGATGCCGGACAATTCCTCGAGGCCGTTGATATCGACCAGCAGTTCAGGCGCGCTCAGGCGCATGTTGAGGGTGGCAACCAGGCTTTGGCCGCCGGCGAGAAGGGTTGCGTCGCCACCGAGGAGGGAGATCGCCTCATCGACGGAGGACGGCTTGGCGTAATTGAATGGTGCAGGTTTCACGTCAGACCCGGGTGAAGTTGTGCATGGAGCCGCTGAGACGGCGCTGGTTATTGATTCGTACCTTGCCCAACTCGACCAAGTAGAGTCAACGCACCTCGACGTACGGGCAACTTGTCCGACCTGCGGTCACAATCTTGACTCGCGGCGAACCCGTCACTACGTTCCACTCTTCTATAAGACTGCTCATGTTCCAGTGAGCTCTTTTTTTCAATCGGCTTCTATATTTCCTACCGGGAGTGTCCAAAATGAGAAAATCCATCAGAAGCTCGTCGGCGGTATTTGCCGCCGTCGGCGCAGCGGCCCTCATGGCTGTGACCGCCACCGACGCAAAGGCGGAATGGCCGGAGCGTCCGATTACGGTCGTCGTGATGTATGGCGCCGGCGGCGGTACCGATACCGTTCTCCGTACGCTGGTCGGTGAAATGACCAAATCGACGGGCTGGAAAATCAACGTCATCAACAAGCCGGGTGCGGTCGGCGGTGTTGCGACCAAGTTCGTCGCGGGCAAAAAAGCCGACGGCTACACGCTGTTGGGGGCGGCCAACTACAACAAGTACGCCAGCGTCATGGGTCACACCGAGACGCGGGCCTGGAAAGACTGGCAATACATGCAGGCCGCGAATTCCCTTGGCAGCTGGTCCGTCCGTCCGGACTCCAAGTTCAAGACCTTCGAAGACGTCATCAAAGAAGCGCGGGCCAATCCCGGAAAGGTCAGCATCTCGACTTCCGGTACCGGCGGTCTGTGGCATGAACTGGCAGCGGTCGTGGCCGTGTCGGCAGGCGTGACCCTGAAGTACGTTCCCTACAAGGGGGGCAAACCGGCGACGCTTGCCGGCCTGAATGGCGAGACCATGATCGCCGGCGGCGGCGTGCACGAGCACATCGAGCACATTCGCGCGGGCAAGCTTGTCCACATCCAGCAAACCGGCACCAAGGACCTGGATGCGGGCGGCGGAAAGATCTTGAAATCCGTCGGCAATTTCCTGCCGCAGATCAAGAGCCAGCTGCCCTTCTCCGGCATCTATAATCTTGCGATGCTGAAGGGCGTTCCGAAGGGAGTCCAAGCCAAAATCGAAAAGGCCTTCGTTGCGGCCGTCAAGTCCGACGCCTTTGCCAAGGTGGCGAAGAAGAAATTCTTCGACGTCGATATTCGTACGGGTTCGGAAGCCAGCCGCCGCGCGGCTCAGGTCGAGGTACAGACCGCGGCGACCTTCGAGAAACTGGGCATCAAGGGCGCCCGGTCGCTGAAAGCGCTTGGTCTGCCCAAGCCAGCGGATTTCGATGCCTGGTGGGACAAGCAGAGCAAGATGATGATGAAGTAACCGCCGTCCCCTGGATGGCATTATCCTTGAATTCGGGTGAGTTGCGGCAATCGCGGCTCACCCGAATTTTTTGTAGAATACGCCCATGCTCTTAGGACGAAGGTCTCGGCGTGATGGCTGACCAAAAGAAATCCGGAATAGAAGCCGACATCGAGAGCCTGGAAAAAGGCATATTCACCGGCGAGGAAGGCGGCGAGGAGCGCTCCACCCCGCGCAAGGACTTCATCGCTTCGGTCGCCGTCGCGGCGCTCGGCATATTTGCCATGATCCTGTCGGTCCGGCTCGGCAACCCGGAGAGCATATACACGGCGCCGGGCGTCCTGCCGTTCATCACCGGCGCGAGCCTCGTGGTGATGGCGATTGGTTTGTTCCTGAAGACCAAACGGCGTTACGGATTGGATGAAATGCTCGCGGGCGACAGCCTGCGGGCGGCCGGGAATTACCTCTCCGATCCCGAAGCCCGCCGCACATTGATGCTGATGGCGGTGATCTTCGCCTATGTCATGATCCTCGGCCGGGTCGATCTGGACTGGCGGTTCAAGACGGCGTTCTACACCTTTCGATTTTCCGGGTTCGAACTGATTTCGATACCCTTCATCTTCTTTATCCTGCGGTTCTTCTGGCGCTCCACCCTTCTCAATTGTTTTTTGGTGGCGACCGGCATTGTCGTATTCCTGGCGGTCGTCTTCCGGGACGGGTTTCAGATTCTCCTCCCCGGTGCGGGTTGAGGAGACAGGGCATGTTCGAGCTCCAGGAAGTCGTCACCCAGGCCGCCATCGCCTTTCAGCCCTGGATGATCTTCGTCTGCCTGATCGGCGTGACCCTGGGCATCCTGTGGGGCGCCATGCCGGGCCTGTCGACGACCATGGCGATGGCCCTGCTGATCGGGCTCTCCGTCGGCATGTCCCAGCATGTCGCCATCATGTTCATGCTCGGCGTATATACGGGCAGTGTGTTCGGCGGCGCCATCTCCGCGGTGTTGATCAACATTCCGGGCACGCCCGATGCGGTGCCCACCATGATGGAAGGCCATGCCCTGGCCAAGCGGGGCGAAGGCGGCCTTGCGCTCGGAACCGCGATCATGGGCTCGTTCATGGGCAACTGGATCGGGATCGTTCTCCTGATCGCATTCATTCCGGCCATTCTGTTTCTCGCCCTGCAGTTCCGGTCCTGGGAAATGTTCCTGTTGTCCATGTGGGGGATCGCCATCTGCGGCTCCATGTCCGCCGGCGACATGCCGCTCAAGGGTTGGATTTCCGGCTGGATCGGCCTGCTGATTTCGTTCGTCGGGCTCGATGCCATTCACGGCGTGCCGCGCTTCACTTTCGGCGTGCGCATTCTGGAGGACGGCATCAGTTACATCCCGCTGCTGATCGGCCTGTTCGGACTGACGGAAATCTTGAAGGTTCTGCCGCAATACAGCCCGCCGGGCATTCCGAGCGAGGTCGGCAAAATCATTCCGCCGATGAGGAAGCTGATCGGTTACACCCGGACCGCCATCCGTTCCGGGATCATCGGCACGATCATCGGCGCCATCCCGGGCGCCGGCGCCAACGTCGCGTCGTTCCTGTCCTATGACATCGGCCGGCGGCGGGCGAAGCCGGAGGAACGGGAAAAATGGGGCAAGGGGTCGTATGAGGCAATCGTTACGGCGGAAGTGGCCAACAACGCCAATGTGGGCGGCTCCATGCTGCCGACCCTGACGTTGGGCATTCCGGGCAATGCCGCGGCGGCGGCCATTCTCGCCGCTTTGGAAATGAAGAACGTGGTCGTCGGCCCGACCATCCAAACGGAAAACCCCGGCATCATATTCTTCATCTATATCGGCCTGATCATCGCCAACTTCCTGATGTATTTCATGGCGATCGCGCTGATCAAACCGTGCGTCAAGCTGTTCAGCCTGCCGCGCACGCTGTTGATGCCGCTGATCATTCCGATCTGCGTGATGGGCGCTTTCGCCGTCAGCCTGAATTATTTCGACGTCTACCTGATGTTCGCCGCCGGCATCGCCGGCTACATCCTGCATCGCTTCGGCTTTCCCTTGGCGCCGATGGTGCTTGCGGTCATTCTCGGTCCGCTGGCCGACGAGAACCTGCGCCGCGCCCTGCTGGTGTTCGAGGACAGGTCGTTCTGGTGGATCATCACGGAGCGGCCGATCGGCACCATTCTCATCGTGATCGTGCTCTACACCTTCTACGACGGCATCTTCCGGAGAGGGAAGACGGCCTGATTTCACGGGCTTGCGGGCTGTCTTTTGCGGAATTGG
>CAZUGT010000242.1:0-10517 GCA_964620095.1 uncultured Rhodospirillaceae bacterium
TGCGCGCCGTCCACGATTTCTCGCCCGAGCAGCGCGCCGGGATCGCCGCCCGCGCCCGGGACCTCGTGGCCCATATCCGCGATCAGCGCCGTGTGTCGGGCGGCATCGACCGGCTGCTCCAGGAGTATGACCTGTCCACCGACGAGGGCGTGGCGCTCATGTGCCTCGCCGAGGCGCTGCTCCGGGTGCCGGACGCGGAGACCGCCGACCGCCTGATCCGCGACAAGATCCTCGATGCCGACTGGTCCCGGCATATCGGCAAGAGCGGCCATCTGCTGGTCAATGCGTCGACCTGGGCGATGATGCTGACCGGCAAGGTGCTCGAGTGGGATTCGGACTCGGAGGAATCGCACAACCTGGTCGCCGGGCTGCTGGCACGCAGCGCCGAGCCGGTCATCCGCCGGGCCATGGTGCACGCCATGCACATCATCGGCGACCAGTTCGTCCTCGGACAGACGATAGACGCGGCCATCGAATCGGCGGACGGACCGGAACACGCGGACTATCTGTTTTCCTTCGACATGCTGGGCGAGGGCGCGCGGACGGCCGCCGACGCCGAGCGTTACCTGGCGGCCTACCGGGACGCCATCGCCGCGGTCGGCGGCACCGTCGCCGGCGCTGATATTCATGCCGGGCCCGGATTGTCGATCAAGCTGTCGGCGCTCCATCCCCGCTACGAATACGCTCAAAGGGACCGGGTGATGGCCGAATTGGTTCCCCGGGTCGGCGATCTGGCCCGCGCGGCCATGGAGCGCGGCGTGAGCCTGTGTATCGACGCGGAGGAATCGGAACGGCTGTTGATTTCGCTGGAGGTGTTCGAGGCGGTCAAGCTCGGCCCGGATATAAAGGATTGGCCGGGGTTCGGCCTGGCGGTCCAGGCCTATCAGAAACGCGCGCCGGATGTCATCGCCGCCGTCGAGGGGATCGCCCGGGACAGCGGCTCCCCGGTGATGGTCCGGCTGGTCAAGGGCGCCTACTGGGACAGCGAGATCAAGCGCGCCCAGCAGGAAGGGCTCGCCGACTATCCCGTTTACACCCGCAAACAGGCGACCGACGTGTCCTATCTGGCGTGCGCCCGGGCGTTGCTGGACCTGCCGGAGCATATCCATCCCCAGTTTGCCACCCACAACGCCCACACGATCGCGGCGGTGCTGGAGATCGCCGGACCGGACCGCCGGCTCGAGTTCCAGCGCCTTCACGGCATGGGAAAACCGCTCTACGACAAGGTCCTGAGGGAAGGCGGGGGACGGCTCACCTGCCGAACCTACGCGCCCGTGGGCGGGCATCGGGAGCTGTTGTCCTATCTGGTCCGGCGGCTGCTGGAAAACGGCGCCAATTCCTCCTTCGTCAACAGATTGGCGGACGACGCTCTGCCGGTGGAGCGGGTGATCGCCGACCCCGACCAGCGGCTCGAATCCTTCGATACGCTTCGAAACGGCCAAATTCCATTGCCCGAAGATCTCTACCGGCCGCACCGGGCCAACTCACCCGGTTGCGACCTGACCATGCCGGCGGTTGCCGGCGCCGTCGCGGCGGCGCTCCGCGGCCTCGAACCTTTCCATGCCGGCTGCCGGCACCCGGAGGGCAGAGTTGTTACCGTCCGCAATCCCGCCCGCCGTTCGGAAGTAATCGGCACCATCGGCACCGCGGGTCCCTCGGCGGTCGACGGAGCCCTGCGCGCGGCCGCGGAGGCGCGGGACCGATGGAACGGAAGTCCCGCGGCGGCCCGAGCGGAGATACTCGAACGGGCCGCGGACCTGCTGGACGCCCGAATGTTCGATTTCGCCGCGCTGTGTATCCGCGAAGCCGGCAAGACCATTCCCGACGCCATTGCCGAGGTTCGCGAGGCCGCCGATTTCCTCCGCTATTACGCGGCGGAAGCGCGTGCGGCATTCGGCGATCCGCAAGCCTTGCCGGGTCCCACCGGCGAGACCAACCAGCTTCGTCTGGCGGGCCGCGGCACCATCGCCTGCATCAGCCCATGGAACTTCCCTTTGGCAATCTTCGTGGGCCAGGTGTCCGCGGCGCTTGCCGCCGGCAATTGTGTCGCGGCCAAGTCGGCGGAGCAGACGCCGCTGGTCGCCGAAAAAGCGGTGCGCCTGCTCCACGAAGCCGGCGTGCCCGAGGATGTGCTGCACCATCTGCCGGGAGACGGGCCGGGCGTCGGCGGGGTTCTGGTCTCCCACCCGCTGATCGACGGCGTCGCGTTCACCGGGTCGTTCGAGACGGCCCGGGCCGTCAACCGGGCCCTGGCGGCGCGGGAAGGCCCGCTGGTTCCGCTGGTCGCCGAGACCGGCGGCATCAATGCGATGATCGCCGATTCGACGGCGTTGCCCGAACAATTGATCGACGACGTGGCCCAGTCCGTCTTCCGGAGCGCCGGGCAGCGCTGCTCGGCGCTGCGCGCCCTGCTGCTTCAGGATGATACGGCGGACGGCGTCATCGACATGCTGGCGGGCAAGGCGGCCGAGCTGAGGCTCGGCGATCCCGCCTTGCTGGAGACCGATGTCGGCCCGGTCATCGACGAAGAGGCCCTCGCTCGGCTCGAGGCTCATTGCCGGCAAATGGACGAACACGCCGTTACCCGTTTCGCCGGAGAGCTGCCGGAAGGGACGGCGGACGGTACCTTCCTGGCGCCGCGGATTTATGAACTCGGCAGTCTGGACGGCCTCGAAATCGAGGTCTTCGGCCCCGTGCTGCACGTGATCCGGTACGATGCCGCCGACATCGACCGGGTAATCGATCAGATCAACCGCAAGGGCTATGGCCTCACACTCGGCATCCACAGCCGCATCGGCGCTTTCGCCGACTATGTGAGCTCCCGCGTGCGGGTCGGCAACGCCTACGTCAACCGCAACATGATCGGCGCGGTGGTGGGCGTTCAGCCCTTCGGCGGCGAGGGACTGTCGGGCACCGGCCCCAAGGCCGGCGGGCCGCGCTATCTTCAGCGGTTTGCCGTGGAACGCGCGCTGACGGTCAACACCGCCGCCACCGGCGGCAACGCGGAACTACTCGCCCGCTAGACGCTGGGGCTCGGGTTCCGGTTCCGCCCGGGCCCGCCGCAATCGCGCCCCCAGCAGGTGGTGAAAGACCAGGTAAATGGCGGTGACCACGAGGGCGGACGTCGAGATCAGCGGCATTTTCAGCAAAATCAACACCGCCAGCACGAAACGGAGCGCAATCTCGTAGGTCGGAAGGGCCGCCCGGTCGAACCGGCTCAAGGCGCTCGCCACCAGATAGAGAGCCGCCGCCAATTTCAGCAACAGCCAACTGATCTGCGCCAGGCTTACCGTGCCGTCGTATCCCGGCAGGTACTGCTTCGTCGCGCTGGGCGCACCGTCCACCGACTGGGCGATCTGGGCCTGCTCGATCAACAGCAATTCCGGGTAGAACGCGAACACGAAGGGGATGGTGAACATCACGATCCCGGCGCGCACGGCGGCAAAACCCGTGGCCAGCGGCTCCGATTTGGAGATTGTCGAGGCCGCGAATGCGGCGATCGCAACCGGCGGCGTTATCGCCGAGGCCACAGCGAAATAGAAGATGAACATGTGGGCGGTGAAGAAAGACGTGCCGAGCGCCACCAGCAGCGGGCCGATGATCAGGATGACGTTCACGTAAGCCGGCAGGGTGGGCATCCCCATGCCCAGCAGGATGGTCGCGAACATCGCGACCACCAGCGCCAGCATGAGATAGAGCGCGCCGCCGATGGTGATGGTTTGCCCGAATATCTCAAACGTCGACACCGAGCGCAGCCAGTTGAGAATGTCGATGGTCAGGATGCCGGTGAAATTGGTGAAGTTGACGCTGACATCGATGATCGAGACGGCGATCAGCAGCAGGAACAGTTCCGCGATGATAATGCCGGCGTCCGCCAGGGCCCGCAGCACCTTGACCGGGCGCTTGCGGATCGCGGGATCCAGGAAAAGCAGGATGACCAAGGCGAAAACCGCCCAGAAGCCCGCGGAATCCGGATCGCCCGCGGCGTTCTGATAGATCTGAAGAATCCACGGCAATGGCTCGCCGGATGCCGCGTCATAACCGAAGATGAAAGCGCTGAAGCCGGTGCCTACGTTGTCCTTCTTGCTGAGCAGCAGAATCAGAATGATCAGGATGGGCCCGGCGATCATCAACAGGTTGGTCCAGTCCCGTTTGTCCAGCTTCTGTTCCTCGGTCAGCGTGCCGACGGGCTGAATGTTCATCCGCCGGGATTCGAAGACCACCATGAGGAACAGGCTGAAGAAGTAGGCCACGGCCGGCAGGAACGCCGCGACGATGACCTCCGAATAGGGCACCGTCGACAGTGCCGCCAGGACGAAGGCGGCGATGCCCATCACCGGCGGCATGATTTGACCGCCGGACGAGGCAGCGGCTTCGACGCCGCCCGCGAATGTGGGCCGGAATCCGTTCTGCATCATCATGGGGATGGTGAGCGTCCCGGTGCCCAGCACGTTCACCACCGGGCCGCCGGAAATGGTCCCGAATGTCGCGGATCCGACCACGGCCGCGTGCGCGGGTCCGCCCCTGAGTCTCCGGGTAATGACCACGGCGAGCTTGATCAGCGACCTGCCCCCCGCCGACGCGCCGAACAGGGCGCCCAGCACGACGTACGGGAAGACGATGTTCACCGTAATGTTCAGGAACTGCCCGAATATACTGTTCGATTCCAATATGATGGCGTTCCGCGCGCCGACCACGCCGGCGGAGAAATTTCGAACCCCGTCCTCGATGGTGCCGATGGAGGTGGTCAGGTACTTGTTGTCGGTGATGTCGAAGTACCAGGCGGCCGACGACAGCAGGGTGTAGAGCGAAACGACGATGGCTACGGCGACGATGGGCAGGCCCCAGGCCTTGACGATGTAGACGAAATAGATGGCCACCACCCAGACCAGGATCGGCATGATCCAGTTGCCGAGATTGGCCTGGCAATCGGGAAAGTCCTCGTCCGGTTCGGTGCCGAAAATTTCGCGGTACTCGTCGGCGCGGGCCGCGTTCTCGGCCATGAGCCGCTCGCGCTCACCGCTGATTACGTCCAGGAGGCAAACCTGGTCGTGCTCGATCCAGTAGGCGAGCATCAGGCCGACGGTGGTCACGAGCATCAATACGTCGAGGCCGATGCCCGCGGACCGCCTGGCGGCTCCCTTGTTGCGCCAGGCGCGCGCGAAGGAGGTGGTCATCAGCGCCACGATCATCATCACGCAGAAAACGATGGGGAAAAAAAACTCGGAGCTGAACTTGCTGATGCGGGGCAGACCCGACAGACCCGGGATGGATTGGATGGCCGGCAGCAGGCCCGGAATATTGGGCAGGTTGTTGAGCATGCCCATGCAGACCAGGAAGAAGGCGAACACCAGCCCGACCCTCATCATCCAGTCCCTGTGGTCCTGGACTTCGCCTTCGATGGGTTTGTCGCTCATGCTTTGCGCCTGCCCCTGAATTGCAGCCCGGCCATGGACCGGTAGGTTAGAGTGGTACGAGCCGGAACACCGTTCAAGTGTTCCGGCTCGATACCCAAATCACTCTTTGATTACTTTGAACCGCAAATATTACGGTTTGGCGCAATCAGGTACCTTGTGGCCCGCTTCCTCCCACGCTTCGACCGCGCCGGGATGGAATTTGACGCCCGCGGCGCACATGCCCATCTTGGCATCGTCGACCGAGCCGTAGAGGGTCGTCTTGGCGAACGGCACCTTTTTCCGAAGTTCCGGGACCCCTTTAATGAACGCGGCGGTCAGCTTCTTGGCCAATGCCTTGTCCATGCTCGCCTGCACCATGTCCCCGCCGGTGTCGGCGAAGGTGCGGAACATGCCGTCTTCGGAGATGATCCGGGCGTTCGGTCCGTAGTGGGCGAGTTCGCTCACCGGGAACACGTTCGCCACCTTACCCGGAGACTTCACGAATTTCCGGAAGGCCGGTGCTTCGTATTTGGCCTTCGGCATGGAAACGATGTTGATCTTGCCCGCCGCCATGTAGATCGGCATGTAGTCAGCCGGGTTCACGCCGGGGCGCACCGCCGCATCGACCGATCGGTCGAGGAACAACGAGTTGGCTTGTCCCCAGGCGATCTGCTTGCCGGTGTAGCCCTTGCCTTCGGTCATGCCGGTGTTGAGACGGATGGCGGCCCGGGCGGAAATCAATGCGCCGCCGCGGGGCGGGCCGTTGAAGATGGTCTTGCCCTTGAGCTTGTCCCAGCTGTCGATGCCGGTGCTCTGGAAGGCGATCAGGTAGAACGACGCCAGATGGTACGGATAAAGCAGCCGCAGATTGGCCTGGAGCTTCGCACCCTTGCCGTCCTTCTTCAGGTCGGAATACGGGCCGAGGCCCTTCCCCATCATGAAGTGCAGGACGAACGGCGAGGCCGAGATGTCGATCTTGCCTTCGGCCAGTTCCCGCAAGGTTCTGGTCAGCGTCTTGCCGCCCTGAACCTGGATCGTCGCGATTTTGCCGGCCGCCGCCAATTCCGCGAG
The DNA here is from genome assembly GCA_964620095.1 of uncultured Rhodospirillaceae bacterium. Lineage (GTDB taxonomy): Bacteria > Pseudomonadota > Alphaproteobacteria > Rhodospirillales > UBA2165 > JAJDXO01. The sequence continues at coordinate 6,468 of CAZUGT010000242.1, forward strand.
GTTCTTGGCCGCGATATCGGTCGCGCCGCCCGGCGAGGCCGACGTCATGGTCAAGGTTACGTTTTGTGCCTGCGCACCACCCGCAATCATGAAGGCGGCGGCGCCGGCAAGTAGAAAGCGTTTCATGGAGATCTCCCTGGTAAAACAAACTGTGAATTCTTTTGAATTCCGCCCCGGACCCGATTGAACGCGAAATGGCCGTCAGTTTCAATGGATTGGTGCGCTGTCGGGCAAATTTGTCGAAATTGTCCGTGGGCCGTCCCATTTCAGGGGTGTTGGTGTGCTATGGTTCTCCATCCAAGGAAAACAAACGTCCGGCCATCAGGGGAGAACGCCATGCCGCTCTACATGACCGTCACCAAATATTCCGAGGAAAGCCTCCAGGCGCTCGCCGAGCACCCGTCGGACCGGCCGCAGCAGGTTGCCAAGGTCATCGAAAGTTTCGGCGGCCGGTTGAAGGACTTCTATTGGATATTCGGCGACGACGACGTGGTGATGATTTACGAAGCGCCCAACAACCAGGCGGTATTCTCCATCCTCTTGACCCTGTCCCACGGCGGCGCGCTCGCATCGCAAAAAACCTACCCCTTACTCTCCAACGACGATGCCATGGGCGCCATGGGGCGGGTCGGCGACACCAAGACCGGCTATCTGTCCCCGGTGAAGGAGTGGGAGGGCTGGCGCGACGAAGGCGGCATGGGTTAACGGATCGAACCAGGAACAAGGAACAAATGAATGAGCGGAAAGGGTTTCAAGGAATTGCTCGCCGAGGCCAACGCGGCCATCGATACATTGCCGGTCGAGGATGCATTGGCCATGGTCGAGGACGACGATGTCGTTCTCGTGGATGTTCGCGAGACCGACGAACATCAGCGGGGCGCCATCAAGCATTCCGTCCACGCCCCGCGCGGTTTCCTGGAGTTCATCGTCGATCCCGAGGGTCCGATGCACAACCCGGCGCTGGCCAGCGGCAAGCATCTGGTTCTCTATTGCGGATCAGGCGGACGGTCGGCGCTGGCGGCCAAGACCCTGAAGGATATGGGAGTGGAGAAGGTCAGTCATATTGCGGGCGGGTTTGCCGCCTGGCAGGAGGCGGGCGGCCCGACGGAGTAGGTCCGCGCCCTGACAATCTTGTGACCGGCCGGAAGAACCGGGCTCGCGGGTGGAATAGGAGGCTCGCCGAAGCGTTATTGGTCCAGTTGATGAAGGCGGGAGTAGACTAGGCCCCATGAAACATATGAAACGCATGAAACGCACCCTGTTCTCCCTGAGCGTTGCCGGCGCTGCAATCGCCGCCGGAGCCGCCGCTCTCACCGCCTCACTCGAGCCGGCGGTTGCCGCCGATGCGTCGCGGCCGACGGTGGTCGAGCTGTTCACCTCCCAGAGCTGCTACTCGTGCCCGCCGGCCGAGAAATATCTCGGCGAACTGGCCAAACGGAAGGACCTGATCGCGCTCGAGTACCATGTCGATTACTGGGACGACCTGGTCTATGGCAGCGCCGGCAAGTGGAAGGACCGCTTCTCCAAGCGCACATACACGGATCGTCAGCGGGGCTATGCCGGCCGATTGCCGCGGGGGCAGGTCTATACGCCGCAGATGGTCATCGACGGCCGGGCGTTCGAAATCGGCTCCCGCCGCCGCGACGTCCGCCGGACCCTCAAACGGGTCGCCAAGGAACGCCGCGAACGTCTGGACGTTCAGGTAACGCCGGCCGCGGCCGGTCTCGCCGTGGCCGTCAAGGGCGGGGCGAAACCGGGCGGCGGTATCTGGTTCGTCCGCTTTATCCGCGAGAAAACCACCCGGGTGCTGCGCGGTGAAAATCACGGCAAGACACTCACCAACTTCAACATCGTCACCGAAGTGAAGCGCATCGGCGACTGGACCGGCGCGCCCTTCTCGGTGACCGTGCCCGCCGACCTCGCCGACGGCCAAAGCTGCGCCATTCTGGTGCAGGGCGAGAACTATGGGCCCATCAAGGGCGCCGCGGCCTGCCCGAGCCCAAGCAGTTAGCCAAACCGGGCGCGGATTGTGCGAAGGGCCGGCAGTTGCCGGCCCTTTTCGTTCAAGAACAGCGGTTTATCGCGGGTTCCGGCAGGGATGTGTCGGCGACCGCCGGCAAACCCCGCTCACACATAAACCACTTGTTAACCACAATGGTAGTTGTCTTTTGGGCGGTGGTAGCCGGCGGGTCGGCTGCAAGACCCGACACCAGGAATAAATCGTTGGGGCGCCAATGACCGAAACGCCGCGGAAACAGCCATATACCATTCCATGCTCCAGTGAATTTCGCGACCGCGTGACGGATCTTGCGGCGCGGCGGCGGGTCAATGTCGCCGATCTGGCGCGCTCGGTCCTGATCCTGTTGCCCTTCGAGGCCATCCGCAACGCCCCCGATCCCGGCGGGCCGCCCCCCGGCGACCGGGAGGAGACGGTGCTCAAGTCGGGCCCGTCCAGGGGCAAGCCATGGCGCCGCAAGCCGCGCCTGCAGATGCGTCTGTCGGCGGGCTACGACCCGTCCTTCGTCCGCCGCGCGCTCGGCATCGCCCTCGCCATGGATTCCGGTGATCTCGAACTCAGTCTCGAGGACCCCCATGCCGAGCCCGGCGTGCCGGCGGCGGCCGAGTCCGAACTGGAGCGCCTCAAGGCCACCGTTTCGGCGTTATCGTTCGCCCCGCTGAGAGACGGCGTGAGGTCGCGGGCCGATGCCCTTCATATTCTCGGCTTCCCGCCGGCGGAGCGGCCCGACCGCTCGATGATCACCGCCCGCTTCCGGATGCTGGCGACCATCCATCATCCGGACGGCGAAATGGGCTCGCACCAGCGGATGAGTCAGCTCAATGCCGCACGGGAATTCCTGTCGGCGTAAAACAAAGGCCTGATATCAAACGAAAAAAGGGCCCGGTTCGAACCGGGCCCTTTCAATTCCAGAATCGTGCCCGGCTATTCCCGGTTGCCGAACAGGTGCAGCAGCATGATGAACAGGTTGATGAAATCAAGGTACAGCCGGACCGCGCCGTATACCGCTTTCTTGGTGGCGATCTCGCCGCCGTCGAACTCGTTGTACTCGTTGCGAATCTGCTGGGTGTCGTAGGCGGTGAGACCGACGAACACCAGGACGCCGATCACCGAGATCACGAAGTGCAGCGCCGACGAGGCCAGGAAAAGGTTTACCACGCTCGCGATGATGATGCCGACCAGTCCCATGAACAGGAAGGAGCCGAGACCGGACAAATCGCGCTTGGTGGTGTAGCCGTAGAGGCTCATGGCCGCGAACATGCCGGCGGTGATGAAGAACACTCGGGCGATGCTCGTGCCGGTGAAAACCACGAAAATGGCGCTGAGCGACAGGCCCATGACCGCGGCGAACAGCCAGAACACGGCCTGCGCGGTCGACGCCTTCATCTTGTTGATGCCGAACGACAGCACCATGACGAATGCCAGCGGCGACAGCATCACCACCCATTTGAGCGGAGTGCCGAAGATCAACTGCATCACGGTTTCCGACTGAACCGTGGCCGCCGCCACGATGCCGGTCAGCGCCACGCCGGACGCCATGTAGTTGTAGACCCGCAGCATATATTGCCGAAGGCCGACATCGATTTGCGCCGCCTCGGCCTGCGCCGTGGTCATGCGCTGTGCGCCAAACGGATTGTTGTCCCGTCCGAATGCCATTTTTAAAACCCTCTAAAATCTCTCATGGTTCGCCCGTATGGGCGGATTTCCGTGGTTCTTAATATGTCAGAATTCGATCCCGTATCAAGGGAAACCGGTCCCTTTCACGCAGATTTCATGCGGACAAACCCCGATAAAATATAAGGAAATTACGCCCCCGCGCGTGAACTCATTCGTTGCGCAGCAGCGGTCCCGCCTTCTGGCCCAAGGCCCGCCAGGTGCCCGCGAAGCCGATAAACAGCGTCACCGCAAGACAGAGGGCGAGTGTGACGGCGACGGTTTCCGGGATAAACACCCAGTCGGCCTCCATCAGGAAAACGACCACCGCCCAGGCGGTAACGGACCCGATCACCGCCGCGATGAACCCGGTGGCGAGG
>CAZUGT010000243.1:0-4001 GCA_964620095.1 uncultured Rhodospirillaceae bacterium
TACTCCGCCGAAGTAGCCTTCGGCTACGAAGGCTGGAAGGGGGAGGTCGAGACGGCCGGCAATCAGCCGGGCGTCGAGGGTGGGGGGGATATGAAAATTCCCCCTCACCCGTCTACCGTCCCCGCAACACGCGTAGGGCGGCTCAATTGAGCCCGGACCCTTAATGCATCAGCGCGTGCCGGGGCGCCGCGGTCTCCTCCTCGAACAGCTCGGCCAGGTTCTGCATCATGGTGCCGCCCAGTTCCTCGGCGTCGTTGATGGTCACCGCGCGGCGGTAGTAGCGGGTGACGTCATGGCCGATGCCGATGGCGGTGAGCTCCACCGGCGAGCGCCGTTCCACGTAATCGATCACCGTCCGAAGATGCCGCTCCAGATAGTTGCCCGGATTGACCGAGAGGGTGGCGTCGTCGACGGGCGCGCCGTCGGAGATCACCATCAGGATGCGCCGCTGCTCGGGCCGGACGATCAGCCGGTTGTGGGCCCAAAGCAGGGCCTCGCCGTCGATATTCTCCTTCAGCAGGCCTTCCCGCAGCATCAGGCCGAGATTGCGCCGGGCGCGGCGCCACGGCGCGTCCGCCGCCTTGTAGACGATGTGCCGGAGATCGTTCAGCCGGCCGGGCGCCGCCGGTTTGCCCTCGGCGACCCACTTCTCGCGCGCCTGGCCGCCTTTCCAGGCGCGGGTGGTGAAGCCCAGGACCTCGACCTTCACCGCGCAGCGTTCCAGCGTCCGGGCGATGATGTCGGCGCTCATGGCGGCCACCGAAATGGGGCGGCCGCGCATGGAGCCCGAATTGTCGATCAGCAGGGTGACCACCGTATCCCGGAAGTCGGCCTCCTTCTCGACCTTGTAGGAAAGCGCGTGGCGCGGGTCGACGATCACCCGGTGAAGCCGGCTGGCGTCCAGCAGGCCTTCGTCGAGATCGAATTCCCACCAGCGCTGCTGCTGGGCCATCAGGCGGCGCTGCAGGCGGTTGGCGAGCCGCGCCACCACGCCCTGCATGTGCACCAGCTGCTGGTCGAGCTGGGCCCGGAGCCGCCCCAGCTCCTCGGGCTCGCACAGGGCTTCCGCCGCTGTCACCTCGTCGAACTCGGTGGAGAACGCCATATAGGCCGGCAGGGAATCCTCGGAGAATTCGGGCCGTATGGGCCGGCCCCGCATGCTGACGTTCGGATCCTCTTCGAGCTCGGAGGGATCCATCAGGGATTCCATGTCCTCGTCGGAATCGGATTCCATGGAGTCCGCGTCCATCTCCATGGAATCGGAATCCTCCGCGCCGTCGTCGGACTGGGAATCGGCGTTGTCCTGCTCGTCCTGGTCCTGGGCTTCCTGGTCCTGTTCGTCGGAGGTGTTGTCCTGGCTCTCGGAGTCGGAATCGGAGTCGGGCGCCAAATCGAGAATCTCCAGGATATCGCGCAGGTTCTCGCCGAATTGCTCTTGGTCGTGAACGCATCGGGGCAATTGGCGAAGCTCGGCGCCGATCTTGTCCTCGATCCAATTCCGCCACTGCTCCATCAGCGGCTGGCCGGACGCGGGCGTCGGTTCGCCGGTGACCTTTTCGCGGACCAGCAGTCCGACCGCGTCGGCGAGCTGCGCGATGTCCTTGTCGGCCACCTGGTGATAACCCTTCTGGCGGCAATCGGCGTCCCGGTACTCGCGGATGTTCTGGGCAATTCCGGTCATGTTGCGGCAGCCGAGCGCCTCGACCCGCGCCTGCTCGGCGCTGTCGAACACGGCCGCGCCGCCGAGGGTCGAGGGCGCCTGTTTCCGGTAGAGCGCCTCGTCGTGATAGCGCAGGCGCAGCGCCGCCGCGTCCGCCTCGCCGCGGAGCGCGCATAAATCCTCGCGGCTGAACTGACGGGCGGGCGCCGGCAGGCGGGCATTGCCGCCGTCGGGCCCGATGGTCAGGCCGTGGGCGCCCGGCGCGAACGAGACGTTGACGTCGTCCCGGCTGGAGACCGCCTTCAGGGCCGCCTCGGTGACCCGCTTGATCAGATCCTGGCCTTCTGGATCCACAGCCATTCGATCTACCCGCTGACCCGGCCTTACGCCATGGTGACGTTGGCGGCGCTTTCCGGCAGCTCCTCGCCGAAGCAGCGCTGGTAGTATTCGGCGATCACCGGCCGCTCGATCTCGTCGCACTTGTTGAGGAAGGTGAGCCGGAAGGCGAAGCCGAGATCGCCGAAGATTTGCGCGTTCTCGCCCCAGATGATCACCGTCCTGGGCGACATCACGGTCGAAATATCGCCGTTGACGAACCCGGTCCGGGTGAGATCGGCGAGCTCCACCATCCTGCTCACCGTGTCCCGGCCTTCCTTGGAGGAATAGGCCGGCACCTTGGCGAGGACGATCTCGGTCTCGGCGTCGTGCTCCAGATAATTGAGCGTGGTGACGATATTCCAGCGGTCCATCTGGCCCTGGTTGATCTGCTGGGTGCCGTGATAGAGCCCCGTGGTATCGCCCAGACCCACCGTGTTGGCGGTCGAGAACAGGCGGAAATAGGGGTGGGGCTTGATCACCGCCGACTGATCCAGCAGCGTCAGCTTGCCTTCCACCTCGAGCACCCGCTGGATGACGAACATCACGTCCGGGCGGCCCGCGTCGTATTCGTCGAACACCAGCGCCACCGGGTTCTGCAGGCTCCAGGGCAGGATGCCTTCCTTGAACTCGGTTACCTGCTGGCCGTCCTTGAGGACGATGGCGTCCTTGCCGACCAAGTCGATCCGGCTGATATGGCTGTCCAGGTTCACCCGCACGCACGGCCAGTTGAGCCGCGCCGCGACCTGCTCGATGTGGGTCGACTTGCCGGTCCCGTGATAGCCCTGGATCATGACCCGGCGGTTGTGGGCCAAGCCGGCGAGGATCGCGAGGGTGGTTTCCTTGTCAAAGCGGTAGGCCTCGTCGAGGGTGGGCACGTATTCGCAGTCTTCCGAGAAGGCGGGGACTTCCATATCGCTTTCGAGGCCGAACACCTGGCGGACCGAGACCTTGATGTCCGGTTCGGTCAGGGGAAAATCGGCGTGGTCGTGTGTCGTTGCCATTGTTCTTTCCGGTTTCCTCGGGGCGTTATCCGGCGAGACAGGTGAGGACTGTCTCATAGGCCCCGGTAATCTGTTTAAACTTCTCTTCCGCGCCTCTGTCGCCGCCGTTGGCATCGGGGTGGTAACGCTTGACCAGTTCCTTGTAGCGGGCCTTAACCTCCCGCTCTTCAAGCGGGAAATCGAGGCCCAGGACGCGAACGGCTCTTCGCTCGGGTTCGGTCAATACCCGGCCGTTAACCACCTCGCTGGACGGTGACCAGTTGACGGCATGATCGTCAAACAGGCCGAAAGGGTCGCGCATATTAACAAAATCGCCCGGTTTGTAACCGTTTTTCTCGTGGCCCGCCCCGCCCTCCGGATTCCCGCGCCCGTTGCCGCCGAGCGGCCAGCTCGGGCGGTTCCAGGTGGTGTCCGAGCGCACCGCCGCTTCGACCTGGGCGTCGTCCATGCCCTCGTAGAAATTCCACGACTTGTTGTATTCACGGACGTGGTCGAGGCAGAACCAGACATAGTCCCGGAGCTCCTCCTTCGACCGCGGCGCCTTGTACCCGGCGGGCGCGCCGCAGCCCGGCCAGGCGCAGTCGTGAACCGCCGCCGCCTCCGGGTCGCCCTGGTATTTCGTCCGCCGCGCCGTCATGCAGGCTCTCCGAATGTCCCTCCGGGCGCTCTTTTTTTCCCGTTGGGCACTCTCGTTTGCCCTTCGGGCGCTCTCGTTTGCCCTCCGGGCGCTCTCGTTTGCCCTCCGGGCACTATGGTATTTAAATTCCAACCGATCAAGGCCGGGCTCCACTTTTGCGCGGTCTGCAATGGACATTCATGGGCATTAATGGACATTTGATGACCTGGTTAAATTCCAATTCGCCCCTCGGAAGCGCGAAACGCCGCCCCAGGGTTTTCTCCCCGGAACAGCGCATGAGCACAAGATAGTCCGGAATCGAGGCGGCGCAATGTCCGGCTTGCTC
>CAZUGT010000244.1:0-5757 GCA_964620095.1 uncultured Rhodospirillaceae bacterium
GTAGCCGGACGCCATGGAGCGTTTCAGGAACAGCACCGTTCCCGAATTCTCGACATCCAGGATCGGCATGCCGTAAATCGGGCTCGCGGTGTCCGTCTTCGCCGCCGGGTTGGTCACGTCGTTGGCGCCGATGACGAACGCTACGTCGGCGGTCGAGAATTCGTGGTTGATTTCCTCCAGCTCGAAGACCTCGTCGTAAGGCACATTGGCCTCCGCCAGAAGCACGTTCATGTGGCCGGGCATCCGCCCGGCGACGGGGTGAACGGCGTAGGCCACTTCGACACCCTCTTCCTTCAACAGATCGCACATTTCGCGGAGCGCGTGCTGTGCCTGGGCGACGGCCATGCCATAGCCCGGAACGATGATGACCTTGGACGCGTTCTTGAGGATGAAGCCGGCATCCTCGGCGCTGCCGGACTTGACCGCCCGGTCGCCGGTCGGCCCCGCCGCGACCGCATCCGAATCGCCGCCGAACCCGCCGAGCAGCACGTTGAAGATCGAGCGGTTCATGCCCTTGCACATGATGTAGGACAGGATAGCGCCCGACGACCCCACCAGCGCGCCGGTAATGATCAATGCCGTGTTGGAGAGCGTGAACCCGATGCCGCACGCGGCCCAACCCGAATAGGAGTTGAGCATGCTGACGACCACGGGCATGTCGGCGCCCCCGATTGGGATAATGATCAGGAAGCCGATAAGGAATGACAGGACGACGATGGTCCAGAACGCGTTGTCGCCGTTGGAGACGACCAGCCAGACGACAGCGGCAACGATGGCGATACCGATCAGCGCGTTGAGCGGATGCTGCCCCGGGAATACGATGGGCGATCCGGACATGACGCCCTGCAGTTTCGCGAACGCGATGACCGAACCGGAAAAGGTGATCGCGCCGATGGCGGTGCCGAGGGCCATTTCAATCAGGCTGGCCGTGGCGATGTCGCCCCGCGCGCCGATGCCGTAGGCTTCCGGCGCGAAGAATGCCGCGGCGGCGACGGCGACGGCGGCAAGCCCGACCAGCGAGTGGAACGCCGCCACCAGCTGCGGCAAGGCCGTCATTTGGATCTTGAGCGCGACGACGGTGCCGATCGCTCCGCCGATGACGACACCGAGGAGAATCAGTTCGAAGCTGATGATGGTGGGATCGGCAAGCGTCGTGGCAACCGCCACGATCATGCCGACGATCCCGAACATGTTGCCCTGACGCGCCGATTCGGGGGAACTCAGCCCCCGAAGCGCCAGGATGAAGCATACGGCGGCGAAGAGGTAGGCGAAGCCTGTTGCTGTTTCACTCATCCGGCGTCCCCTATTTCTTCGCTTTCTTCTTGTACATGGAGAGCATCCGCTGGGTGACGATGAAGCCGCCGAAGATGTTCACCGACGCCAGGGTGACCGCGACGAAGCCCATGATCTTGGAGAAGGACAGGTCCGCGGGCCCTGCGGCAATCAGCGCGCCGACAATGATCACCGACGAAATCGCGTTGGTGACGCTCATCAGCGGCGAGTGCAAGGCGGGCGTCACGCTCCAAACCACGTAGAATCCGACGAACACCGCGAGAACGAAAACCGTAAACAGGAAAATGAACGGATCGCCGGAACCGGCGCCCTCCATGGCCTTCTCTGCCGCATCCATGTCTAACCCTCCTTCGGCGCCAGGGCCGGATGGACAACTTGTCCGTCCTTGCAGACCAGCGTGCCGGTAATGATTTCGTCTTCCCAATCGATGGAGAGTTCCTTCGTCTCCGGGTCGACCAGCGGTGTTATGAAGTTGACCAGGTTCTTGGCAAACAACGTGCTGGCATCCTCGGCCAGCCGCGCCGGCACATTGGCGTGTCCGATGATGGTTACGCCGTCCTTCTTGACGGTCCGGCCCAGTTCGGCGCCCTCGACGTTGCCGCCGGCCTCGACGGCGAGATCGACGATGACGGCGCCTTCCGGCATGGACTTGACCATCGCCCCGGTGACGAGCGTCGGCGCGGGACGGCCGGGAATCAGCGCCGTGGTGATAACCACGTCCTGCTTCTTGATGTGTTCTGCAACTACCTGTTTCTGCTTCTCGAAATACTCGGGCGGCATTTCCTTGGCGTACCCGCCCTCGGTCTGGGCGTCTTTCTCCATCTCCGGATCCACCTCAAGGAACTTGCCGCCGAGACTCTCCACCTGCTCCTTGGTCGCGGGACGCACGTCGGTCGCCGTCACGACGGCCCCCATCCGTTTGGCGGTCGCAATGGCTTGCAGGCCGGCAACGCCGACCCCCATGATGAACACCTTGGCGGGCGCGATCGTTCCCGCCGCCGTCATCATCATGGGGAATGCCCGGCCCAGCTCCCCGGCCGCATCGAGCACGGCCTTGTAGCCGGCGAGGTTGCTTTGCGACGACAGGATGTCCATGGACTGAGCCCGGGTGATTCGCGGCAGAAGCTCCATGGCGAATCCGGTGATGCCGGCATCCGCGCACGCCTTGATCGCGTCGGGCTCGGACAAGGCCGAAAGGTGTGCCATAAGCATGGCGCCTTTCTTCATGTTTGCGACCTCGTTGTCGCTGTCCGTCCGAGGCGCGCGGATTTTCAGAACGATGTCGGCATCGCCGAGCGCTTCGGCTGCGCTGCCGGCAATGGCCGCACCGGCTTCCCTGAAGCTCTCGTCGCTGAAATTCGAGCCTTCGCCGGCACCGCTCTCGACCACCACGTCGAAACCGAGACCGACGAATTTCTTCACAGAGTCGGGAGACGCCGCCACTCGCAACTCATCGTCGCGGCGTTCCTTGGGAACCGCAATTTTCATCGAGAGCCCCTTGTTGGGAAAACGCGTGAAATCCGGCGACAAAATGCCGATTCAGTGCCCATTTGCCAAGCAGGAATCCCGATTTTGGCGGATCGAATTTTGGCGAACCCTATTCCCCGGCGTCCAGGCCGACCATCGCCAGCGCATCGGCCTGACGCCGCCCAAGGCTCCCGGCATTGAAGTCATCGATGAGTTCGTGGAACAGCCGGTGCCAGTTGATTTCGGCGCGGAGATGGGTGAACACCGAACCCAGACCGATGGCGGCCCGATCCATGAGCACGAACTCCCTCGGCGGCTGTACGCCGCCGACTCGATCCAGTTCCTGACGAACCTTCATCGCCACTTCGGCCCCGTATTGCCCCTGCTCTCTCTGAATTGGCCGGGCGCCATCCTCGAGCAACGGCGCATAGACGAACTCGGCCCACAGGTTGAGGATATCGATCAGCTCGTCATCGAGGCCGGTGAAGCCCCAGGTCTCATAGGCATGAACCGCAAGGTCGCGATTGCCGTCGCGCAGCGCCATGTAGAGATCGATGACCCCTTGCACGAAGTGGGGCTGAAACACCCGGATACATCCGAAGTCCAATAGATTGATCGTGTGGTCGTCACGGACGGTGTAGTTGCCGAGGTGGGGATCGCCGTGAATGATTCCGAAATAGTAGAACGGCACATACCAGGCCCGGAACATGTTGTAGGCGACCTGGTTCCGGGCCTCGACATCGGTATCCACGACCTCCAGAAGCGGTTTGCCCTCCAACCAGGCCATGGTCAGCAATCGGTCCGCGGAGAGATCGGGTTCGACCTCGGGCACGTGAACACCCGCCTCGTCCGCCAGCATGTGATGATAGAGTTGCATGTGCTTCGCCTCGCGGGCGTAGTCGAGTTCTTCGCGCAGCCGGTCGGACAGTTCCCGGTGAACCTCGCTGGGATCGATCGCCTTTTCGTAGCGGCGGTAGATGGAAAACACCAACTTCAACTGCTTCAAGTCGGCCTCGACCACCGAGTTCATATCCGGGTACTGCAGCTTGCAGGCGAGCGTCTTCCCGTCGTGCCCAGTGGCCCGGTGCACCTGGCCGAGGGAGGCCGCGGCCGCCGCGTTATGCTCGAAACTGTCGAACTTGTCCTGCCAATCCGGCCCCAGCTCCGCCGCCATCCGCCGTTTGACGAAGTTCCATCCCATGGAGGGGGCGTTGGACTGAAGCTCGGCCAGCTGGCTTGCATATTCGCCCGGCAGCGCGTTGGGAATGGTCGACAGGATTTGCGCGACCTTCATGAGCGGCCCCTTGAGGCCGCCGAGAGCCTCCTTCAGGTCCGCTGCGTGCTCCAAACGATCCAGCTTGAGGCCGAGATAACGCTCGCCCGCGAACCGCGCCGCCAAGCCGCCGACGGCCCGCCCCACCTTGGCGTAACGCATCGCCCGCCCACTGATGCTGTCGTCGTCCGCCATTCGCTTACTCAGAACGTCGATTCGAGTTCGTCGACGAAGCCGGAGACCACGTTCAGGCCGCGATTCCAGAAACCGGGGTCGCCGGCATCGAGACCGAACGGCGCCAACAACTCCTTGTGGCGGAGCGTTCCCCCGGCCTTCAACATTTCCAGGTACTTGGCCTGGAAATCGGGGTGCCCGTCCTTGAACAGCTCATAGAGCGAGTTTACCAGACAATCCCCGAAGGCGTACGCATAGACGTAAAACGGCGAGTGAACGAAGTGGGGAATATACGCCCAATAGCAGGCATAGGACGGATCGAACTCGAAGGCGGGACCGAGGCTCCTGCCTTGTATGGACATCCAAATCTCGCCCAGCCGCTCGGGACTGAGCTCGCCTTCGGAACGCTCGTCATGGACCTGCTGCTCGAATTCATAGAACGCCGTTTGGCGGATCACCGTATTGATCATGTCTTCGATCTTCGATGCCAGCATGACCCGTTTGGCGGCGGCATCGTCCTCCTGGTCGAGGAGAGCGCGGAAGGTCAACATCTCTCCGAAAACCGATGCGGTTTCGGCGAGCGTCAGCGGCGTATCGGCCAACAGCTGACCCCGCGGCGCGGCCAGGGTCTGGTGGACACCGTGGCCGAGTTCATGGGCCAGGGTCATGATGTCGCGGATCCTGCCGCGGTAGTTCATCAGGATATAGGGGTGGACGGACGGCACCGTTGGGTGTGAAAAGGCGCCCGAGTCCTTACCCTCCCGGGGCCTCGCGTCGATCCACGATCTGTCGAAAAACACCTCCGCGCGCTCCGCCATTTCCGGGGAAAAGGCGCCGTAGGCGCCGAGCACGGTGTCTCGGGCCTCATGCCAAGGGGCGGCCCGGTTGTCGGCTTCCGGCAGCGGCGCGTTGCGATCCCAGTATTGGAGCTTCTCGAGCCCCATCCACCGCGCCTTCAGGAGGTAATAGCGGTGTGCAATATCGTCATATCGGCCGCTGACGGACCGGACCAGGGAGTCGACGACCTCATCCTCCACCCGGTTGGAAAGATTGCGCCGGGACACCGGCCGCGGAAATTTGCGCCACCGGTCCTCGATTTCCTTGTCCTTGGCCAGGGTGTTGGTGATCAGCGCCAACAGGCGGATATTGCGGCCGAGCCCGTCGGCAAATGCCCGGGCGGCGGTCTCGCGGCGCGTGCCGTCGGGATCCGACATCATGTCGAGCACTTCACTGGACGTGAGCCGTTGCTCGTCCACCTCGAAGCGCATGGCCGACATGGTCTCGTCGAACAGCCGGTTCCATGCGCCGCGGCCGGTCACGGATTTTTCGTGCAACAACCGTTCCAGTTCATCGGACAGTTGGTGGGGGCGGAACTCACGGACCGACCGAATCCACGACGCATATCGATTGACCTCCGGCGTCTCCATGAGAACCGCCATGGCCGCATCGTCAATGTCGTTCAACTGCAGTTCAAAAAAGATCGTCCGGGAGGAGACCGCGGTCACGCGCTCCTTGACCGACTGGTAAAACCGGGCCGTCGCCGGATCGGA
>CAZUGT010000245.1:0-2955 GCA_964620095.1 uncultured Rhodospirillaceae bacterium
GGCCTCACTCACCCGGAATTGTTCATGACGCTCTGCTTCGCCGCGGCCATGGACGGCAGCGTGTACGGCTACCAGTGTTAGCCCATCTCGGACACCACGGTGCTCAGTTCAGTGTGTACGGGATGCGACCTGATGGACCACGTGAAGACCCAAATCCCGCAGGCATCCATCGCCGCCGGCCTCGCCGCGATCTGCTGGACCGGCGTCGCCTTCCTTACCGCCTGACGCCGTCCCGGAACGCGGTCTGTTTTTGCACGAAGGGCTCGCGCCAGTCGGGGAACGCATCGCGGAATTTCCGGTTGCGCCGGCCGTAGTAAACCAGCGCCTTGCCGGTGCCGCCGTTCCAGAGGTCGAAAGTAGGATCGGCATACTCGGAAAAGAACGCCGTCAGGTGTGCGTCCAGATCCGCGACAACGTCCGCGTAAGCCGGATCGTCGACGAGATTCGTGGTCTCGCCCGGATCGTTGGTCATGTCGTAGAGCTCGTTCGGCGACGCCAGGAAGCGTTTGGTGTATTTCCACTGCCGGGTCTGGATCACCCGGGTGGAGATGTATTCGAAGAAAACCTCGTCTTCCCAGGCCACGTCCCGGCCGCGCAGCATGGGCGCAAAGCTCTCTCCGGGAGAATCGGCGATCTCCAGATGCCCGAGACCCAGGTATTCCAACAAAGTCGGCAACATGTCGAACTGATTGACCATGGCGGTTTCCGTCGCACCCGCTTCTATGCGGCCGGGATGGCGAAAGATCAACGGCACCTGCATGTTGGCGTTGTAGGCCGGCTCGGGTTCGCCCCAGGACGAATTGCCCCACATGCCAAGCTGTCCCCAGCTTGATCCCTGGTCGGCGAGAAACACCACCAAGGTCTCGTCGCGCAGGCCAAGTTCATCCAAAGCCGCCAATACCGTGCCGATGCCCTCGTCCACATGCGTCATTTCCGCAGCGATGTTGATCATGGCTGTCTTGTTGTTGAGCGCATCGATGGCCGACCAGGGATAGGTTCCGCCCTCGGTCGGCTCGGGCGCAGGAGCCGTATTGTTCCTGGCCCATTCCCGCATGTACGGGTGCACCCGGTTCTGCGGCATGGCGGGCACGTTGTCCTCGTAGTAGGCCGCGTGGCGGGAGACCGGCGGTTGATTCACGGTCGGCGGCAGAATGTACGGCCCGTTGTAGGACAGCCAGAGGAAGAACGGACGCGCTTCCTGGGCCGATTCCTGTTCCTTGTAGTGGGCGAGGAAGTCCACCGCCCGGCGGGACCAGAAGTCGGTGAGATGTTCGTCCCGGTCGAGCACGTTGTAGGTCTCGCCGTTATCGAAGATCTGCGCATCGAGGAAACTGGACGTATGGCCGCCGCGGAATGTCGTCCACCACTGAAACCCGAGCTGGGGTTTCTCATGCCGGCCCAGGTGATACTTCCCGACCAGGCCGGTGTAATAGCCGGCGTCGGCCAATGTCTGCGGCAAGTTGCGGAATTCTTCGATCGCCGCGTAGTCCTCCACCGTGTAACGGGCCGGCAATCCGTTGTGCACGCCATTGGCCGACGGAATCAGCCCGGTCATCAGCACGGCGCGCGACGGCGAGCACACACCAGACGTAGCGTAGGCCCTCGCGAACAGCAAACCGTCGCGCGCCAGTCGATCGATATTGGGCGTCCTGATGTCCCGATTGCCGTACGCCCCAAGCAGATTGGGACTCTGGTTGTCGGTCATGATCAGAAGCACGTTAGGCCGCTCCTGCGCCGCGACCCCGCCATTCGCGAACAGGAACGCCAGTCCGACAACTGCACAGACCACGCGGCAGTTCATTGTTCGCCTCTGTGCGGGTCAGGCCGGGACCCGGACTCCATGCTCGGGCACGCGGCTGAGCCTGTCCGCCAGCCGGTCCTGTTCCTTTTCAAGATCGTACTGGTTTTGAAGGCCCATCCAGAATTCCGCGGAGTTGCCGAAGAAGCGAGAAAACAACAACGCCGTCTCCGCCGTAATGGCCCTTTGTCCGTGAATGATTGCGTTAATCCGCCGAGCATCGACTCCAATGCCCTGCGCCAGCCGATACTGCGTCACGCCCAGTGGAACAAGAAATTCCTCCTTGAGAATTTCACCCGGATGGATGGGAGGCAGCTTCGCATCACTGCCTGCTATTGCCTTGGTCATCTTGTTCTCCTTCTTCTGCACTCTGGGCTTGTCGGACTCAGTGATAATCAACGATCTCGACCTGATGGGCATTTCCCTGCTCCCAGAAAAAGCAAATACGCCAGCGGTCGTTTATACGAATGCTGTGCTGTCCTTTCCGGTCGCCTGAAAGCGCCTCGAGGCGGTTTCCTGGCGGAACCCGCAAATCGTCGAGTTGCTTGGCATTGTTCAAAATCATTAGCTTTGCCTGCGCCCGGCGCTGTATTTGCACAGGAAATTTCCTGCATCGTTCGCGGTTTGCTACCGATTCGGTGTTGGCATCCCTGAAACTCCGGATCACTCACCGACCATAGTGTGTCTCACTAATAGTGTCAAGCGCCAATATGAAATTAACGCACGCGAATATCCATGCTCACGACAGTCAGAAAAAAGCAATCCGGCTCAAGCCGGGACCCTCAGACTTTCGCGGGCGTTCGCTTCTGCGGGTATTCCGTCCACAGATTCAGCCGCCCTTCCCACGGCGCCTCGGAACCGAAGATGGTGGGATGAACCGCCTCGACCAGTTTCCGGTCCGAGATTGAAATCGCATCCCGGCTCGGGAGTTTGATCCCGTTGGTGTTCCAGACGAGAAAGCCGGGCCGTTGCCCCATGAGCAGCCAGGGCCACCAGATCAGGGACATATTGAGCGAATAGGTGGCTGACGCGTTGGCCACCGCCGGGTCGGCGAGTTCGCGCACCAGTCCGTTGCTGGTCGTCTTTTCCGAGTACAGCAGGTCCGGGCCGGAGTATTCGAGCGGCCAGTTCTCCGGATCGAGCGGATGCTTGAGGTA
>CAZUGT010000246.1:0-5910 GCA_964620095.1 uncultured Rhodospirillaceae bacterium
AACCGGTAATCATATTCGACAAGGTAAACAAATGGTTCGGTGATTTTCACGTGCTGCGGGACATCGATCTGGATGTGGCGCGGGGTGAGAAGATCGTCATTTGCGGGCCGTCGGGATCGGGCAAATCGACCTTGATCCGCTGTATCAACAGGCTGGAAGAGCATCAGAAGGGGAGAATTATCGTCGACGGCATCGAGCTTACCGATGATCTCAAGAACATCGATTCGATCCGCTCCGAAGTCGGCATGGTCTTCCAGTCGTTCAACCTGTTTCCCCATATATCGGTGCTCGAAAACCTGGTCATCGGCCAGCATCTGGTCCGGAGAATGCCGAAGGCCGATGCCGAGGAGGTCGCCATGACGTATCTCGAGCGGGTCAAAATCGCCGACCAGGCCGACAAGTTCCCGGGCCAGCTTTCCGGCGGCCAGCAGCAGCGGGTCGCCATCGCCAGGTCCCTCTGCATGAAACCGAGGATCATGCTGTTCGACGAAGTCACCTCGGCGCTCGATCCGGAGATGGTCAAGGAAGTGCTCGACGTGATGATCGACCTGGCGCGGGAAGGCATGACCATGCTGGTCGTCACCCACGAGTTGGGGTTCGCCCGCGAGGTCGCCGACCGGGTCATGTTCATGGACGAAGGCCAAATCGTCGAGGAAAACAAACCCGGCCCGTTCTTCGACGCGCCCCGGTCGGACCGGGCCAAACTGTTTCTCAGCCAGATACTCAGGCAGTAGCGAAGACGGCTCATGATCAAAGTCACCGATGTCGCCTATGCGCGCTTTCAGGCGCCGGATTTGGACCGGATGGAAGCCTTTCTGGTCGACTTCGGCCTGACGCGCCAGCACCGGGACGATGACACCCTCTACATGCGGGGCACCGGACCGGATCACCATCTCCACGTCACCCACCGGGCCGACGAGCCGGGGTTTATCGGCATGGCCTTCAACGCGGCCAGCATGGAGGATTTGGAAAGACTGTCCCGGGCCGAGGGCGCCTCGGATGTCGAGGAAATCGGCGAGCCGGGCGGCGGATACAGGGTCCGGCTGACCGATCCCTACGGCTTCCGGGTCGAGACCGTCTTCGGCCAGGAAACACTGGAGCCCCTGCCGGTCAATGAGCTGATCGGGCCGGATCACGGACCCGGCCATCCGCGGGTTCGAGCCGTCCGGCGCACCGAGAAAATTCCCTGCCCGGTGTTGCGCCTCGGCCATGTGGTCCTGAACGTACCTGACTGCAACGTCGGCGACGCGTTCTACAGGTCCCATTTCGGTTTCTTGCAGTCCGATATTTGCTATGTGCCCGGCGGCGGCGATGAGCTTGCGCTGGTCTTTCACCGCTGCGACAAGGGCAAGGACTATGTGGACCAGCACTCCCTGCTCCTCACCAAATCAAAGGTGCCGGGATTTGCGCACGTCGCGTTCGAGGTGGAAGACATCAATGCGCTTTTCATCGGTCACGAATATCTCAAATCGAAAAACTATGACCATTCCTGGGGCATTGGCCGCCACACGCCGGCGGCGAACATTTTCGATTATTGGTTCGATACCTACGGCAACCGGGTCGAGCACTTTTTCGGCGGCGATTTGCTCAACGAAGACGATGAAACCCGGGTTCATCCGGAGATCGGCAAAATCCTGGAGTCCCAATGGGGCGCCCGCGTCGCCGACCGCCGCGCGTCGCTGACGACGGATTACGATCCGCTGAAGCGATGATCGCGGGGCAGGGCGTTGTAGCGCCTATAGCCCGTTGCTGGGCCGTCGCAGGGTCCGCCAGATGTGCGACGCCGGCGTGTTGTCGTTGCCGAGGCCTTCCTCGGGCGCGCGGAAGTGGTCGGCCAGCACGTCCTCGAACTCGTCCCACTCCAGGACCATGCCGTGGTCGAAGGCGTAGTGATCGTTCTTGCAGATCTCCAGGGCCGAGCCGTACCACTTGTGGTTCCGGGCGTATTCGTAATCCCGCTTGATGTAGTCCTCGGGCTCGTAGCCTTCGCCGAAGAACTGGATGTAAAGGTCGGGATACTCGTAGCCGTTCTCCGGATCGGCGAAGAACCGGACACACTGGTGATAGCGGATCGCCCAGGCGACCTCTTCGTCCACATAGGGCCCGATCATCGCCGCGCCCCAATAGCCGTGGTCCGAGCGGATGAAACTGGAGACCGCCAGATCGTGGAGCAGGCAGGCCAGGATCATCTTGCGGTCGACGCCGTTCTTGCGGGCGAGGCGCGCGCTCTGCAGCAGGTGCTGCTGGCCGCCGATGGCGAACCGGCAGCGGACGAAGTCGAGCAGGCCGGGCCTGTCCGGCATCGCCGGGAGGCGCGGATCGTCGCCCATGAAGACCGTCTTGCCGGCGGCCAGTCCGCCGCCTTCCTGCCGGTATTGCCCGTGTTCGCCCCGGCCGAGGGCGTAGAGGTTCTGGCGCAGGAAGATCTTGTTTTCGAGCTCCCTGATCGCCGCTTCCTCGGCTTCGTCGGCGAGTTCCGACAAGGTCCGTGTCATGTCATTCACCCCAATGAGCGGCCGGTTTTCCCCGTGGATCAGTGCAGCCGCTCGAAGGCCATGGCGGTGGCCTCGCCGCCGCCGATGCAGAGCGAGGCGACCCCGGTCCTGAGGTCCCGCTCGGCCATGGCGGACAACAGCGTGACGATGATGCGCGCGCCCGACGCGCCGACGGGATGGCCGAGGGCGCAGGCGCCGCCCCGGACGTTGACCGTTTCATGGTCGAGATCGAGATCGCGCATCGCCGCCATGGTCACCACGGCGAACGCCTCGTTGATTTCCCAGAGATCGACGTCGTCCCTGGTCCAGCCGAGCCTTTCCAGCAGCCGGTTGATGGCGCCGATGGGGGCGGTGGTGAACCAGGCCGGCTCGCCGGCGTAGGTGGCATGTCCGAGAATGCGGGCCAGCGGCGTCAGGCCCCGCCTCTCCGCCTCGCTCTCGCGCATCAGCACCAGCGCCGCGGCGCTGGTGCTGATGCGCGAGAGCGAGGCGGAGAGGCGGGGCCTGACGCCGCTGGCCCGCATTCTCGGACATGCCACCTACGCCGGCGAGCCGGCCTGGTTCACCACCGCCCCCATCGGCGCCATCAACCGGCTGCTGGAAAGGCTCGGCTGGACCAGGGACGACGTCGATCTCTGGGAAATCAACGAGGCGTTCGCCGTGGTGACCATGGCGGCGATGCGCGATCTCGATCTCGACCATGAAACGGTCAACGTCCGGGGCGGCGCCTGCGCCCTCGGCCATCCCGTCGGCGCGTCGGGCGCGCGCATCATCGTCACGCTGTTGTCCGCCATGGCCGAGCGGGACCTCAGGACCGGGGTCGCCTCGCTCTGCATCGGCGGCGGCGAGGCCACCGCCATGGCCTTCGAGCGGCTGCACTGATCCACGGGGAAAACCGGCCGCTCATTGGGGTGAATGACATGACACGGACCTTGTCGGAACTCGCCGACGAAGCCGAGGAAGCGGCGATCAGGGAGCTCGAAAACAAGATCTTCCTGCGCCAGAACCTCTACGCCCTCGGCCGGGGCGAACACGGGCAATACCGGCAGGAAGGCGGCGGACTGGCCGCCGGCAAGACGGTCTTCATGGGCGACGATCCGCGCCTCCCGGCGATGCCGGACAGGCCCGGCCTGCTCGACTTCGTCCGCTGCCGGTTCGCCATCGGCGGCCAGCAGCACCTGCTGCAGAGCGCGCGCCTCGCCCGCAAGAACGGCGTCGACCGCAAGATGATCCTGGCCTGCCTGCTCCACGATCTGGCGGTCTCCAGTTTCATCCGCTCGGACCACGGCTATTGGGGCGCGGCGATGATCGGGCCCTATGTGGACGAAGAGGTCGCCTGGGCGATCCGCTATCACCAGTGTGTCCGGTTCTTCGCCGATCCGGAGAACGGCTACGAGTATCCCGACCTTTACATCCAGTTCTTCGGCGAAGGCTACGAGCCCGAGGACTACATCAAGCGGGATTACGAATACGCCCGGAACCACAAGTGGTACGGCTCGGCCCTGGAGATCTGCAAGAACGATCACTACGCCTTCGACCACGGCATGGTCCTGGAGTGGGACGAGTTCGAGGACGTGCTGGCCGACCACTTCCGCGCGCCCGAGGAAGGCCTCGGCAACGACAACACGCCGGCGTCGCACATCTGGCGGACCCTGCGACGGCCCAGCAACGGGCTATAGGCGCTACAACGCCCTGCCCCGCGATCATCGCTTCAGCGGATCGTAATCCGTCGTCAGCGACGCGCGGCGGTCGGCGACGCGGGCGCCCCATTGGGACTCCAGGATTTTGCCGATCTCCGGATGAACCCGGGTTTCATCGTCTTCGTTGAGCAAATCGCCGCCGAAAAAGTGCTCGACCCGGTTGCCGTAGGTATCGAACCAATAATCGAAAATGTTCGCCGCCGGCGTGTGGCGGCCAATGCCCCAGGAATGGTCATAGTTTTTCGATTTGAGATATTCGTGACCGATGAAAAGCGCATTGATGTCTTCCACCTCGAACGCGACGTGCGCAAATCCCGGCACCTTTGATTTGGTGAGGAGCAGGGAGTGCTGGTCCACATAGTCCTTGCCCTTGTCGCAGCGGTGAAAGACCAGCGCAAGCTCATCGCCGCCGCCGGGCACATAGCAAATATCGGACTGCAAGAAACCGAAATGGGACCTGTAGAACGCGTCGCCGACGTTGCAGTCAGGTACGTTCAGGACCACATGGCCGAGGCGCAACACCGGGCAGGGAATTTTCTCGGTGCGCCGGACGGCTCGAACCCGCGGATGGCCGGGTCCGTGATCCGGCCCGATCAGCTCATTGACCGGCAGGGGCTCCAGTGTTTCCTGGCCGAAGACGGTCTCGACCCGGAAGCCGTAGGGATCGGTCAGCCGGACCCTGTATCCGCCGCCCGGCTCGCCGATTTCCTCGACATCCGAGGCGCCCTCGGCCCGGGACAGTCTTTCCAAATCCTCCATGCTGGCCGCGTTGAAGGCCATGCCGATAAACCCCGGCTCGTCGGCCCGGTGGGTGACGTGGAGATGGTGATCCGGTCCGGTGCCCCGCATGTAGAGGGTGTCATCGTCCCGGTGCTGGCGCGTCAGGCCGAAGTCGACCAGAAAGGCTTCCATCCGGTCCAAATCCGGCGCCTGAAAGCGCGCATAGGCGACATCGGTGACTTTGATCATGAGCCGTCTTCGCTACTGCCTGAGTATCTGGCTGAGAAACAGTTTGGCCCGGTCCGACCGGGGCGCGTCGAAGAACGGGCCGGGTTTGTTTTCCTCGACGATTTGGCCTTCGTCCATGAACATGACCCGGTCGGCGACCTCGCGGGCGAACCCCAACTCGTGGGTGACGACCAGCATGGTCATGCCTTCCCGCGCCAGGTCGATCATCACGTCGAGCACTTCCTTGACCATCTCCGGATCGAGCGCCGAGGTGACTTCGTCGAACAGCATGATCCTCGGTTTCATGCAGAGGGACCTGGCGATGGCGACCCGCTGCTGCTGGCCGCCGGAAAGCTGGCCCGGGAACTTGTCGGCCTGGTCGGCGATTTTGACCCGCTCGAGATACGTCATGGCGACCTCCTCGGCATCGGCCTTCGGCATTCTCCGGACCAGATGCTGGCCGATGACCAGGTTTTCGAGCACCGATATATGGGGAAACAGGTTGAACGACTGGAAGACCATGCCGACTTCGGAGCGGATCGAATCGATGTTCTTGAGATCATCGGTAAGCTCGATGCCGTCGACGATAATTCTCCCCTTCTGATGCTCTTCCAGCCTGTTGATACAGCGGATCAAGGTCGATTTGCCCGATCCCGACGGCCCGCAAATGACGATCTTCTCACCCCGCGCCACATCCAGATCGATGTCCCGCAGCACGTGAAAATCACCGAACCATTTGTTTACCTTGTCGAATATGATTACCGGTT
>CAZUGT010000247.1:0-21521 GCA_964620095.1 uncultured Rhodospirillaceae bacterium
CTTGGCTGGCAGAGTGTTGCCGAATCGGTTAACGCCATTCGGCCAACAAACGAGGGGCACACCGGCGATGCGTAGATTGGCACAGAGACGGAGCAAGCGGCGGCGGCGGTTTGTCGCGGTGGGTCTGGTCGCGCTGCTTGCCGGATGTTCTTCCATCCCCAACGCGGTCAATCCCGTGGAGTGGTACAAGGGCGCGCGGGATTTCGTCTTCGGTAAGGACGACCAGACGCGGGCGCCCGAGAATACCGGGCCTCGGGCCGATCCCAGGGCCGAGCGCGGGCAGGCGGCGCCCGGCGCCGGTCAAGCCCATCCCCGACTGAACACAGTACCTGAGCGGCCCAAGGCCCGTTCCCGGGAGCAGGGCGGCCTGGTTTCGGGCCGCGACGGCGCCCGGCGTTATTCCCGCGAGGCGGTCCGCCGCCAGGGCGATCCGGTGAATCCGCTCCAGACATCTCCCCAAATATCACCTCAGGCCGCGGCACGTTCGGCGGCGCCCCGGATCGAGACGCCGCGCAGGGCGGCAACGCCCGCACCGCGGCAAGCGGCGCCGAGACCGCCGGCCCCGCCCGCTGCGCCGGCCCAACAGGCCGCATCGGCCCCCGCCCCGCGCGCAACGCCGCAACCCCGGCCGGTCCCGCCGGCGCCTGACGGCGGCGAGATGGAAACAGTCGTGATCTCCAGCGCCGGCGTTCAAACCGAGAGCGCCGCCACCAGCCTGCCGGCGCTGTCGGCCAAAATTGCGCTCCCGGCGGCCCCTCCCGGCGCCCAGGCCACCACCTCGGTCGGCGGCGTCCAGAGCCTCTGGGATTTCAACCCGGCGGTGGTCCGGGGTTCCTATCAGGTGGCGACCATCATGTTCCTCAACGGGTCGTCCCGCCTCGATTCCCGGGACCGGCGGATCATCCGCCAGGTCTTGGCCCAGCAGCGCCGGACCGGCGGCACCATCCGGATCGTCGGTCATGCCAGCCGCCGGACCTCGAACATGAACCTGGTCCGGCACAAGCTGGTGAATCTTCGGGTATCGGCGGCCCGCGCCGATGCGGTGGCCCGGGAGCTGATCAGAATCGGCACCCGGCCCGGCAGTTTGTTCGTCGGCGCGGTGTCCGCCCAGTATCCCCGGTATCAGGAATACATGCCGTCGGGAGAAGCCGGCAACCGGCGAGCCGAGATTTTTATCGATTTCTAGGCCCAAGGGCGTTAAACCCCCCATTCCGGCAGTTAAGTGAGCCAATGGAAGGGGCGCCGGCGAGCGCCGTCGTAAGGCCATGGAACAGGAATTTCACCGGATAAAGCGGCTGCCGCCGTACGTCTTCAACGAAGTAAATTCGATGAAGGCGAAGGCGCGCGCGGCCGGTGAGGACATCATCGACTTCGGGATGGGCAATCCGGACAGCCCGACGCCGCCCCACATCGTCGAGAAACTCACCGAGACGGTGACCGATCCCAGGACCCACCGCTATTCGGCGTCGCGCGGCATTCCGGGCCTGCGCCGGGCCAACGCGGCGTACTATGCGCGCCGGTTCGGCGTCGAGGTGGATCCCGAGAGCGAAACCATCGTGACCCTCGGCTCCAAGGAGGGCCTGGCCAACCTCGCCTCGGCCATCACCAGCCCCGGCGACGTCATCTTGGTGCCCAATCCCAGCTATCCGATCCACCAGTTCGGCTTCATCATCGCCGGCGCGAGCGTGCGAAGCATTCCGGTGGACACCGACGAGGCGTTCTTCGACGCATTGGAGCGCGCCGTCATCCATTCGGTGCCCAAGCCCACCGCCGTGGTGCTGAACTACCCGAACAATCCGACGGCCATCACCACCGATCTCGAATTCTATGCCCGCGTGGTGGACTTCTGCCGCCGTCACGGCATCTATATCCTGTCGGATTTGGCCTATGCGGAGCTCTATTTCGACGGCAACCCGCCGCCGTCGATCCTGCAGATTCCGGGCGCCCGGGAGATCGCGGTCGAGTTCTCGTCCATGAGCAAGACCTATTCCATGCCCGGCTGGCGGGTCGGTTTCGCCACCGGCAACAAGCGCCTGATCGCGGCGCTGGCGCGGATCAAGTCCTACCTCGATTACGGCGCCTTCACGCCGATCCAGGTCGCGGCGACCGCCGCGCTGAACGGCCCGCAGGAGTGCATCGGCGAAATCCGCGCGCTCTACAAGCACCGCCGCGACGTGCTGGTCGAGAGCATGGCCGGGGCCGGCTGGGACATTCCGAGCCCGCCCGCGACCATGTTCGCCTGGGCCCCGATCCCGTCCGCCCTGGAGCACCTGGGTTCCGTCGAGTTCTCCAAGCTGCTGCTGCGCGAGGCCAAGGTGGCGGTGTCGCCGGGGATCGCCTTCGGCGAGCGCGGCGACGGGTTCGTCCGGGTCTCCCTGGTGGAGAATCCGCAGCGTATCCGTCAGGCGGCGCGGAACGTCAAGGCCTTCCTCGGCTCCTATGGAGACGTCCCGGAGCAATCAGAGCAACGCCGGGCAGCCGCATCTTGAGCAAGCCATTGACCATTGCCGTCGCCGGGCTCGGTACGGTGGGCGCCGGCGTCATCCGGGTGCTGGATACGCACGCCGAGCTTCTGACCCGGCGCTGCGGCCGGGAGCTCAGGGTGGTCGCCGTCTCGGCCCGCGACCGCTCCAAGGACCGGGGCATCGCCCTCGAGGCCTGCGAGTGGTACGACGATGCGGCCGAGATGGCCGCGAAAGCCGACGCCGAGGTGGTCGTCGAACTCATCGGCGGCTCCGGCGGCATCGCGAAGTCCGTGGTCGACAGCGCGCTTCATGCGGGCCGCCACGTGGTCACCGCCAACAAGGCGCTGCTGGCGCATCATGGAACGGAACTGGCCCGCGCGGCCGAGGGCGCCGGCGTCGCGCTGGCCTACGAGGCGGCGGTGGCGGGCGGCATTCCCATCGTCAAGGCGCTCCGCGAGGGCCTGGCGGCCAACAGTTTCGACCGGGTCTACGGCATCCTCAACGGGACCTGCAATTACATCCTGTCGGCCATGCGCGAGACCGGCCGCGGTTTCGACGAGGTGCTCGCCGAGGCGCAGGAGCTGGGCTATGCCGAGGCGGACCCGGCATTCGACGTCGACGGCGTCGATACGGCCCACAAGCTGGCCATCCTCGCCAGCCTGGCGTTCGGCGCCGAGGTCGATTTCGATTCGATCTATACCGAGGGCATCCGTCACATCTCGCCGCTGGATTTCGAGTTCGCCGAGGAACTCGGCTACCGGATCAAGCTGCTGGGCATCGCCCGGCGCACGCCGTCGGGGATCGAGCAGCGGGTGCATCCCTGCATGGTGCCGCTCGCCGACCCGATCGCCCATATCGAGGACGTGTTCAACGCCGTGGTGGTCGACGGGGACGCCGTCGAGACCACCATGTACGAGGGCAGGGGGGCCGGCGAGGGCCCGACCGCCTCGGCGGTGGTCGCCGATGTGGTGGATATCGCGCGAGGCCGCTGGGCGCCCACCTTCGGCGTGCCCTCCGGGGAACTCACCCCGCCAAGCCCGTCCCCCATCACCCAGCGCACGGGACGCTACTACCTGCGCCTGACGGTGGTCGACCGGCCCGGCGTTTTCGCGGAAATTGCCTCGGCATTGAAGGAAAACGATGTTTCAATGGAGGCGATCATCCAGCGGGGCCGCGCGCCCGGCGAAGCGGTGGAAGTGGTGCTGACCACCCACGAAACCCGGGATGATTCCGTCGCGGCGACCATTGACGCGATCGCCGAATCGGATGCTGTATTGGAGCCGACGCGATTGATCCGGATCGTGTCGTTCGGTTAGCGGCATTCCCGCCATCGGCGGGACAATCCGGGGAAGGCCGAAGGGACGCCAAAGGGAGACAAGCCTGCCGGAGGGGGCAACCATGTCCGTGTCTGAACAACCCATCATGCAGGACGCCAAGATGGACCGGAACCTGGCCCTGGAAGCGGTCCGGGTGACCGAGGCCGCGGCCCTCGCCGCTTCCCGCCTGATGGGCCGGGGCGATGAAAAGGCCGCCGATCAGGCGGCCGTCGACGCCATGCGCCGCGCCCTCAACTCGCTGCACATCGAGGGCACCGTCCGTATCGGCGAAGGGGAGCGGGACGAAGCGCCCATGCTTTACATCGGCGAAGTGGTCGGCGGCGGCGACGGGCCCAAGATCGACATCGCCCTCGATCCGCTGGAAGGGACCACCATCACCGCCAAGGGCGGCCCCAATGCGCTGGCGGTCATCGCCATGGCCGAGGAGGGCGGCTTCCTCAACGCGCCCGACACCTACATGCAGAAGATCGCCGTCGGCGGCGGCCTGCCGGCCGGGGTGGTCGACCTGGACGAGGATACCGGCGTCAACCTGAAGAACCTCGCCAAGGCCAAGGGCGTCGACGTGCAGGACATCGTCGCCTGCATTCTCGACCGGCCCCGCCACGAGGAGATCATCGCCAGGACCCGCGAAGCCGGCGCCCGCATCTCGCTGATCGGCGACGGCGACGTTTCGGGCGTCATCGCCACGGCCCAGGCCGACAGCGGCGTCGACATCTACATGGGGGTCGGCGGCGCGCCCGAAGGGGTTCTCGCGGCGGCCGCGCTGCGCTGCATCGGCGGGCAAATGCAGGGCCGCCTGGTCTTCCGCAACGAGGATGAGCGCCAGCGCGGAATCCGCTGGGGCATCGAGGATTTCGGCCAGAAATACGAGCTAGACCAGCTCGCCGGCGGCGAGGTGATGTTCGCCGCCACCGGCGTCACCGACGGCGCCATGCTGCGGGGGGTCCGGCGCTACAAGGACGGCGCCACGACCCATTCGCTGGTCATGCGCTCCAAGTCGGGCACCGTCCGCTATATCGAGGGCGAGCACAACTTCACCCGCAAGACCGGATTCGATCCGGTAGACGGTTAGCCGGTGGCCGGGCGCGACGGAGACACGCCCGCTCACGGCGTCGATCGCTCGTTCTCCGGAAAGCGGTGGGTCCGGCGGCCGGGGGACGACCGCCTCGGCCTCGCCATCGCCCAGCGGCTCGGCCTGCCGGAAATCGTCGGGCGGGTCCTGGCCGCCCGCGGCGTCGGGCTCGACGACGCCCCGTCCTATCTCGACCCCCGGCTCAACGGGCTGCTGCCCGATCCCTCCCATCTGATCGACATGGACAAGGCCGTGGCGCGGCTGGCCCGCGCGGTCGAAAACGGCGAGAAGATCGCCGTCTTCGGCGATTACGACGTTGACGGCGCGACGTCTTCCGCGCTGCTCAGGCGGTTCTTCCGCGCCGTCGGCGCCGAGATCGAGGTCTATATCCCCGACCGGCTCAACGAAGGCTACGGCCCCAACGAACCGGCGCTCCGGCGGTTGCGGGAGGCAGGCGCCGATATCGTGGTCACCGTCGATTGCGGCACCACGGCGTACGAGCCCCTGGAGGCGGCGGCCGGGATGGGGCTCGACGTCATCGTCGTCGACCACCACGTCGCCGAAGCGGGCCTGCCCAGGGCCCATGCCGTCGTCAACCCGAACCGCATGGACGAGGACAGCCCGCACGGTCAGCTGGCCGCGGTCGGGGTGTCGTTCCTGCTGGCGGTGGGCCTCAACCGGGCGCTGCGGGAGGCGGGCCGTTATGCCGGCCGGCCCGAACCCGATTTGCGCCAGTGGCTCGATATGGTGGCCCTCGGCACCGTCGCCGACGTGGTGCCGCTGACCGGGGTCAACCGGGCCTTCGTCCGCCAGGGCCTGAAGGTGCTGGCCGGGCGCGGGAACACCGGCCTCGCGGCGCTCGCCGACGCCGCCGGCGTGGACGAGGCGCCGGGCGCCTATCATTTGGGTTTCGTGCTGGGGCCCCGGATCAATGCCGGGGGGCGGCTCGGCTCGTCCGATCTCGGCACCCGCCTGCTGAGCACCGACGATGCCGTCGAGGCCGCTGAGATCGCCGGCGCGCTGGACGAATACAACCGGCAGCGCCGCGCCATCGAGGAAGGCGTGCTCCAGGCTGCCGTCCGGGAAGCCGAAGCGGGCCGCCACGACGGCGTCGTCCTGGTCTCGGGCAGCGACTGGCACCCGGGCGTTATCGGGATCGTCGCCGCGCGGCTGGTGGAACGGTTCGGCCTGCCCGCCTGCGTGGTCACCACCGAGGGCGGCAAGGGGCTGGGGTCCGGGCGGTCCATGGCCGGCATCGATCTCGGCCAGGCGATCATCGCGGCGCGCCAGAAAGGGCTCCTGGTCAATGGCGGTGGGCACGCCATGGCCGCCGGCTTCACCGTCGATCCGGACAAGATCGGCGAGTTGCACGCGTTCCTCGCCGAACGGCTAGGGGCGGAGGCCGCCGCGGGCGACGTCGTGCCCCGGATCACCGTGGACGGCAGCCTCACCGTCGAGGCCGCCAACCTGGAGTTGGCCGAGAACCTGGAGCGCTTGGCACCCTTCGGCAGCGGCAACGCCGAGCCCCGCTTCGTTCTGCCCGGGGTCCGGGTCGCGAAGGCCGACGTGGTGGGCGCCGATCATGTCCGGTGCACCTTTACCGGCGGCGGCTCGGCCCGGCTCAACGCCATTTCCTTCCGGACGGCGGATACGGAACTGGGCAAGCGGCTGTTGAATCACGGCGGGCTGCCGCTCCATGTGGTTGGCCGGGTGCGGCCCAACCGCTGGCAGGGACGGACCACCGTGCAGCTGATGCTCGACGACGCGGCGGCGGCAACCTAGCGGCGGTCTCGGTTCATTCGCACTCCCTCACCCCAACCCTCTCCCAGAGGGAGGGGGAGCTTGCCGTGCGTCCCCTCTCCCCCTTCTTCAGGGGGAGAGGGACAGGGTGAGGGGGGTCGCAGGCTCGTTAGCTCTTGATTTTCGCTCCCGCGGCAATTAGACCCGTGCCCGGCCGCGTCCCCATCGTCTAGAGGCCTAGGACACCACCCTTTCAAGGTGGCGACACGGGTTCGAATCCCGTTGGGGACGCCATTTTCCTCTGGACGAATTGGAGGATTATCACTGATGGCTGAATATGCGGTAAGGCCCCGCGAGAGAACCAGGGTCCCGTCCCATCCGGGCAAGACCGTCCGGGCGTCCGTCGAGGCGATGGGCCTCAGCATGGTGAAGGTCTCGGCGGCGCTCGGTGTCAGCCGGCAGGCCCTCTACAACATTACGAGAGACAAGAACCCCGATGCCATCAGCGTCGATATGGCCGTGCGGCTCGGCACGTTCTTCGACAACGGCCCGGACTTCTGGATCAATATGCAGAAGAACTACGATCTATGGCATGCCAAGCGCCGGGTAGACGTAAAGCCCATCATCCGGGCCAAGCGGGAACTGGCGACGGCGGCGGCGTGAGGTGCATTGATCTCCCGCCTCTTGCGGCGGCTATAGTTGTCCGGGGGGAGGGCGCTTCTTGGCCGGCGATCTGAATTTCCATGAATGGGGCCACGAAAGGAACACGGGCGAGCCGGTGCTCGCGGTGCACGGGTTCCTGCTTGGCGGCGGGTTCTGGCGGCGGTTCGCCGACGGCTGCCAGGACCGGTTCCGCATCGTCGCGCCGGATTTGCCGGGTTTCGCCGGCAGCGGGCATTTGCCGCCCTGCCGGTCGATCGAGGAACTGGCGGCGGCGGTCTTGGGCTTCGCCGACGGCCGGGGCCTGGAGACCTTTCACCTCATCGGACATTCCATGGGCGGCTGCGTCGTCCAGCAGATGGCCCTCGATGCCGGGGACCGGATCCGGAAACTGGTGGTCTATTCCTCGTCCGCGGGCCTCGTCCGCTCGACCAAGGGCGCGGCCTCGGCGCGCAGCCCCGAAGAGCGTCTGGCGGTGCTGGAGAAGGAAGGCGTGGACGGTCTCAGGCAGTGGATGGCGCCCTACTGGTTCGCCGCCGGCGAAGCGAGCCCGTACCTGGAAGAGGCTGTCGCCTGCGGCCGCGGCGGATCGCTGGAGGCGGCGAGGCTCGGCCCCCGGTACATGACGTCCTGGGACATCCATGACCGCCTGGGCGAGATCGCGCCGCCGACGCTGGTCATCGGCGGGGACAAGGATCATACCTTTACCATCGAGGCGATGGCGGCGGTTGCGCGGAACGTCCGGGACGGCAGCCTGTGCATCCTCCCCGACGCCGCTCATTGCGCCCACTTGGAATGCGCCGCCGCCTTCGATGACGTGGTCTGGGCGTTTCTGAGCGGCGGCTAGGGCTCGCAGGCCCGCGGCGGATTCCTACAGGCTGCCCGAGTGCATCGAGCGGGAGCGCGGATCGAGGGAGTCGCGGAGGCCGTCGCCGATGTAGTTGACCGACAGCACGGTGAGGGAAATCGCCAGTCCGGGCCACAGAACCCGTCCCGGATATTGCTGCAGATAGTCGGTGGCGTCGAACAGCAGACGGCCCCATGTCGCGAAATCCGAGGGAAAGCCCAACCCCAGAAAGGAGAGCGCCGATTCGGTGATGATCGCGTTGGCCATGCCGAGCGTCGCCGAAACCATGATGGGCGAGAGAACGTTCGGCAGGACATGGCCCAGCGCGATCCGGTGCTCCGGCACCCCGACCGACCGCGCCGCGAGCACGAACTCCCGCTCCTTCACGGTCAGGACCTCGCCCCGGACGACGCGGGCGGTCTGCATCCAGCCGGTGATGCCCATCACGGCCACCATGAGGATGAATATCCCCGCTTCGGGTCCGAACGCGGCCCGAAGCGCGTCGCGGAACAACAGTATGACGACGAGCAGAAGGGGCAGGAGCGGCAACGCCAGGAACAGGTCGGTGAGCCGCATCAACGGGCCGTCCAGCCGGCGCACGAAGCCCGCCACCAGCCCGACGAGGCCGCCGATAAGGAGCGAGAGCAGCATCGCCGCGGCGCCGACGGCCACCGAGGCGCGCCCGCCCGCCATCAGGCGCGCCAGCATGTCCCGGCCGAGCTGGTCGGTGCCGAGCGGATGGGCGAGGCTCATTCCCGAATTCCGCGCCCGGATGTCGATGAACTGTGGATCGAGGGTCCAGATCAGCGGGCCGAACACGACGAACGCCACGATGAAGACGAGGAAGGCGAAACCGAGCAGCGCCCCCTTGTGGCGCATGAACTGGCGCACCACGTGGCGCTCGAGGAAGCGACGGACGGGAACAAGCTCAATCATAGCGAATCCGCGGATCGAGAATGCCGAGGAGGAGGTCGGCCAGCAGGTTGAACGCGACGATCAGCACCGCGAAGACGAACGTCAGGGTCTGCACCGTCGGCAGGTCGCTGGCCTGGATCGACGTGATCAGGAGCTGTCCCAGCCCGTTGACCTTGAAAATCTGCTCGGTGATGATCGCGCCGCCGAATATGCCCGGAACGCCGAGCGCCACGACCGTCACCACCGGACCGAGGGCGTTCCGCAGCACATGAACGAACATCACCTTCCGTTCCGACAGGCCCTTGGCCCGGGCGGTTCGCACATAGTCGAGGGTGAGGTTGTCGAGCGCCGAGGCCCGCATGAAGCGGCTGATCTGCGCCGCGTTGTAGAGCGCCAGCACCGTGACCGGCATCGCCATCTGGCGGAACTGAAACAGCAGGCTGTCCCAGCCGGTGACCCGGTGGGTGGTATCGTAGATCGACGGAAACCAGCCGAGCTCGACGGAGAAGACGACGATCAGCAGCACGCCGCTGAAGAAGGTGGGCACGGAGAAGCCGACCATGGAAACGAAGGTTCCGAACTGATCGAACCATCCGTATTGGTGCCTGGCCGAGACGATCCCCACCGGGAGCCCGATGGCGATGCCCACGACATAGGACAGCCCGACGACCCACAGGGTCTGCGGCATCCTCTCGATCACCAGATCGACCACCGGAGAGCGCGTCTGCCACGAAATCACCCTGTGCCGGTCTCCGCCGAGGTCCAGCCCCGTGAGCTGCGACATCAGGTGAAGGGGTTCGTTGACGAAGAACTGCTTGAGCCAGAGCAGGTATCGGATGTGTATGGGCTCGCCGAGGCCGAGGGACCGGCGGATGTTCTCCTTCACCTCGGGCGGGATGGTCAGCGGCAGCTGCGCCGTCGGATCGCCCGGCGCCAGATCGAGCAGCAGGAACAGGATCAGGCTGATCAGGAGAAGGGTGGGAACCGCGACGAGCACGCGGCGGACGGTATAGACGGGCATGTTCAGGCGCCTTGGGGTCCGGACTCGATCAGGGGATTCTCGTTACTGCGGATTTGTGTTTCAAGGTTTCCCAAGATGAAAGGAGGTTTGGACGCCCAAATCAATTCCCCTCCCCCTTGATGGGGGAGGCTGAGGGTGGGAGGGATATGGAAATTCCCCCTCACCCAGCGCCGGCTAGGCTCGGCGTTCGCCTCGCCAAGCCTCCGCATCCCTCTCCCTCCAGGGGAGAGGAAAAGGTTTCGAGTGACGCTACACGTAGCTGTCGCCCCCGCCGGCGGCTCACCGCGCCCGGTGCCAGTCGGCGATGTTCCAGATTTCGCTGTCCCAGGTGTTCAGCCGCACCCCGGCAAGGGAGCGGGCATGGGCGGACACGCGCCCGCGGTGAACCAGCGGGATCAGCGCGTAGTCCTGGACCAGCATGTCGTTCATCGCCCTGGCGAGCCGGGCCCTCTCGGAGATGTCGCCGGTCATGGCCATCTTGGCGATAAGCCGGTCGTAGGCCTTGCTGCAATAGCGGGGCATGTTCTCGCCCTGCCACTGGGAGGCGGGACGGGGTTCGTTGCCGCAGCGCCATGAGGCGAGATAGGGTTCCGGATCCGCGCCTTCGAAATTGTTCGCGTACATCTCTATGTCGGCGAAGAATTTCTGATAGGTGTCGGGACTGCCCGGGTCGCCGCCGAAGAACACCGAAGCGTCGATATTGCGGAGTTCCGTCTCGACGCCGATTTCCGACCACCATTGCTTGATCAGGGCCTGAAAGTCCTGCCGGACCGCGTTGGTCGAGGTCTGGTACAGGATGGAAAGCCTGACGCCGTCCTTTTGCCGCACGCCGTCCGCTCCGGGGCGCCAACCGGCCTGATCGAGCAGGCGCTTCGCGCCTTCGATGTCCTGGCGGAGACAATCGTCGTTCGCCTTGGACGCGTACATTTCCGGAGCCGGAACCACGTTGCACGCCGGACGTCCGGCCTGGCCGTAGCCGATCTCGACGAGAAGCCTGCGGTCGATGGCCATCGATAGGGCCCTGCGAACCGCGCGGTCGGACAGGAACGGGTGGGGATGGGCCCGCGTCGAGCGCGCCTCGCCCCGCTCGGGGGACGGATCGGTCATGTTCACCACCAGCCGCTCGACGAGGGTTCCGAAGCTGGAGACCACGGTGCCCTTGCCCGCCGCCCGCATGCCCTTCAACACCTCCGGCGAGAGCTGCAGGTTCCAGGCATAGTCGAATTCGCCGGTCGCCAGAACGGCACGCCCGGCAGCCGCCGCGTCGCCGCCGCCCTTGAACGTGACCGTCGCGAAGGCGGGCTTCGACGGATCGCGGTAGCGGGGGTTGGCCTCGAGGGAGATCACGTCGTTCGGCCGGAACTCGGTGACGCGGAACGGTCCCGTGCCGATCGGCTTGAAATTGGCATCGGTGCATTCCGGCGCCCGCGCGCCTTTGCAGTCGGCGAATTGGGCCTTCTGTAATATGGGCGAGGTGGCAGCCACGAAAGGACCGTAGGGGTAGGGCTTGGGGACGCCGAAGGTGATCCTGACGGTGAGATCGTCGAGCGCCTCGACCGCCGTCACGTCATCGAACTTGGCAAGCTGGGAACACCCGCCGGCGGGGTCCCGGCAGTATTCGGCGGTAAACACCACGTCGGCGGCCGTCACCGGGCTACCGTCGGACCAGACCAGGCCTTCGCGCAGTTTCCAGGTCACGGTTCTGAGGTCGGCGGACACCCCGCCATTGGCCGTCGTCGGCACCGAGGCGGCGAGCCAGGGGGTCAGGTTTCCGGACGCGTCGAACCGGGCGAGGGGCTCGAGGATCATCGATGCGGCCTCGATGTCCTTGGTCCCTCCCGACAGGTAAGGGTTGAGGATCGACGGGGCCTGCCAATAGATGATGCTTACGTGTCCGTCGCGTCCCCGCTCTGCCGCGGCCCCAGTGGAAATGAAGAGGGCGGAAACCAGGAGGACGCCAACCGCCATAATCGACAGCCCCGCCCGTCTCAAGGTGAATTTTCTCATGGTGCCTTGTCTCCCGTAACCGCTTGCTCTACCGACGGTTGGCGTCACGTCCGCCGGCCTATTGTGGCGGAATGATAGGTCATGCCCGAGGTTGAACGCAACTAGCCGAGACCCGTCCCGGCCCCTCTCCCCTCGAAGGGGGCAGGGAATAGATGGATTGGTCTACCTCCCCCCTGGAGGGGGAGGTCGAGACGGCCGGCATTCAGCCGGGCGTCGAGGGTGGGGGGGATACGGATATTCCCCCTCACCCAACTCCGGCTAGGCTCGGCGTTCGCCTCGCTAAGTCGGTCAATCCCCGGCGGGGAATGACCTTACCTTCGCATCTCTCTCCCTCCAGGGGAGAGGGAGGGATTTCGAGTGACGCAACACTCGTAGGGCGGCTCGATCGAGGCCGGAGCCCGGTCCCCGACATCGGACAACTCGATCTGCGCGGTTGCGGCAGGCGCCGCCCCATTGGAAACTCGCGGCAGTTCTTTTGTGAGGACCAGTGATATGGCGCGCATCATCGCCGGAATCGGCGCATCCCACACCCCGACCATCGGTTTCGCCAAGGACAACGCCTCGCCCGACGATCCGGCCTGGGCGGCGGTGTTCCAGGTGTTCGATCCGGTCCGGCAATGGCTGATCGACAACAAGCCTGATGTCATCTTTCACATCTACAACGATCACGTCACGTCGTTCTTCATGGATCACTACTCGCCCTTCGTCATGGGCATCGACACGGAATACGTGACCGCGGACGAGGGCGGCGGGCGGCGGGAGTACCCAACCGTGAAGGGGCACGCGGAACTCGCGAGCCATATCGGCCACTCCCTGTTCGCCGACGAGTTCGACATCTCGTTCTTTCAGAAGCGGCCGGTGGACCACGGGCTGTTCTCGCCGCTCTCCATGATGACCGACCGGGGCAAGGCGTGGAACGAGGCGGTCGTCCCGTTTCAGGTCGGCGTGCTGCAATACCCCGTGCCGACGGCCAACCGCTGCTACCGGCTGGGCCAAGCGCTGAGGCGCGCCGTCGAGAGCTACCCCGAGGATTTGAAAGTGGTGATCGCCGCGACCGGCGGCCTGTCCCACCAGGTGCACGGCGAGCGGGCCGGCTACAACGACCTGGACTGGGACAACCGGTTTCTCGACCTGCTGGAAAACGACCCCGGGGCGCTCACCGAAATCACCCATGCCGAATACGCCAGGCGGGGCGGGTTCGAGGGTGCCGAGGTGATCATGTGGCTGATCATGCGGGGCGCGCTGTCGGCCAACGTCAAGCGGGTCCACCGGGACCTGACGCTGCCGTCCATGACCACCATCGCGACGGTGATCTACGAAAACCTGTCGGAGACCGAACCCCGGGTGATCGAGGAGCACCGGGCGAAGGTGGCCCGTCAGCTGGACGGCCTCGATGAGCTCGCCGGCACCTATCCCTTCACCCTCGACTGGAGCCACAAGGCGTTCCGGCTGAACGGCTTCCTCCACCGGCTGACCGAGCCGGAGCACCGCCGGCGGTTCATGGAAGACCGGGATGCCCTGTGCGAGGAGTTCGGCATCACCCGGGAGGAGCGGGACCTGCTGGAGGCCAGAGACTTCATCGGCCTGATCCATTACGGGGTCATCTTCTTCGTCATCGAGAAATTGGCGGTGGTCCTCGGCATGTCCAACCCGGATGTCTACGCCCAGTTTCGGGGCGAGACCATCGAGGAGTTCATGAAGTCCAGGAACGTCGCCGTCCACTACTCCAACGCGGGGGCCGACGAATGACCGACCTTCCCGCACCGGCGCTCCGGCATTTCTGCGATCTCACGGTGGCGTTGGGCCCGGCCCGCGAGATGGGGCAGGGCCGCGCAGGCAGGCGGCGCATCATCCCCATCATCGGCGGCACGGTCGAAGGGCCCGGCATCAAGGGGACCATCCTCAATCTCGGCGCCGACTGGCAGACCATCTTCGAGGGCGGCACGGCGGAGCTCGACACCCGCTACGCCATGGAGACCGATGACGGGGCGCTGATCGAGATCATCAATTACGGCTTCCGTCACGGACCGCCCGAAATCATCCGGGCCATCGCGGCGGGCGAAGTGGCCGATCCGGCGGACTATTACATGCGCACCATCGCGCGGCTCGAGACCGGCGATGAGCGCTACGCCTGGGTCAACGACATGCTGTTCGTCGGCACCGGCGCGCGGCTGGCCGACGCGGTCAAGGTGCGTCTCTACGTGGTGGAGTAGGGGCGTCGGACGGCCCGTCATGGGCGGATTTGATCCGCGCGCGCCCATCGGCCCGGCAATCGGCGACGACGGGCGCCTTCATACAGTGCATGGGATGGTTGACGCCGGCGTCACTTGTCTGGAACGATGGGGAGCATCTCAAAACCCTCGGGCCGCCGAGGTACAAAATACCGGGGAGCCGGGATGCCCCGCCGAAGTTGAACGTTCACATTCTGGAAGACGCGCCAAACATGGTCCCGGCCATCCTCAGGTCCAAAGCGATTGGTGAGCCGCCGCCGGTGCCGGCGGTCCCGGTGTGGCCGGCCATCGAAAATGTGAAAAGCCGGGCGGCGAAGGCGGCCGCGCCATGACCATACCGCGCCTCGAACTGAAGGGCGTCACCAAGCGCTACCCGGGCGTGGTCGCCAACAACAACGTCGACCTCACCATCATGCCCGGCGAAATCCACGCCCTGCTGGGCGAGAACGGCGCCGGCAAGAGCACGCTGGTGAAGTTCATCTACGGGGTTCAGCGGGCCGATGCGGGCGTGATGAAATGGGAGGGCCGGGAGATGGAAATCCCCAATCCCAAGGCGGCCCGGGACCTGGGTATCGGCATGGTCTTTCAGCATTTCTCCCTGTTCGACGCCATGACCGTGGAGGAGAACATCGCGCTCGGAATTTCCGCCGAGTTGGCCAGGGGCGATCTCAACGGCCGGATCAAGGAAATCTCGGCGAGCTACGGCCTGCTCCTCGACCCGGATCGCTACGTCCACACCCTGTCCGTGGGAGAGCGCCAGAGGATCGAGGTGGTGCGCTGCCTGCTGCAGAGCCCCAAGCTGTTGATCATGGACGAACCCACCTCGGTGCTGACGCCCCAGGAGGTGGAGGAACTGTTCAAGACGCTCCGGCGGCTGTCCGGGGAGGGGGTTTCCATCCTCTACATCTCCCACAAGCTGCAGGAGATCAAGGAGCTCTGCCACACCGCCACCATCATGCGGATGGGCGAGGTCGTCGAGAATTGCGACCCGGCGGAGGAGACCGCGCGCTCCATGGCCGAAATGATGATGGGCAAGAACCTTGTGAGCCCGGAGCGGCTGGAGGGCATCGAAACCGGGGCGCCGCACCTGGTGGTCAAGAATCTCAACATGGAAGCGAGCGATTCATACGGGGTCGATCTTCACGGTATTTCGTTCGAGGTGCGCTCGGGCGAAATCCTGGGCATCGCCGGGATTGCCGGCAACGGTCAGACGGAACTGATGGACGTGCTGAGCGGCGAGATCCTGGTGGACGACGACGATTCCATCATCATCGGCGACAAGACCGTCGGCGGGGCGGGGCCCGTCGAGCGCCGGGCCGCCGGCATGAGCTTCGTGCCGGAAGAGCGCCTGGGGCACGGCGCGGTGCCGGAAATGACGCTGTGGGAAAACGCGTTCCTGTCCGGAGCCACCCGCAAGGACCTGCTGAAATCCGGGTTCATCCAAATTAAGAAATCTTCAAAATATGCCATTGAAATTGTAGAACGATTTCAGGTCAAAACCCCCGGCGTCCTGAACGCCGCCAACTCGCTTTCGGGCGGCAATTTGCAAAAGTTCATCTTCGGCCGGGAAATCCTCCAGGATCCGTCGGTCATCGTGGTCCTCCAGCCCACCTGGGGCGTGGATGCGGGTTCGGCGGCCGCCATCCGGCAATCGCTGCTCGACCTGGCGGCGGGCGGCGCGGCCGTCCTCGTGATCTCCCAGGACCTCGAAGAACTGTTCGAGGTCGCGGACCGGATCGCGGTAATCTGCGAGGGCCGCTTGTCCAGGTCCTGGCCGCTGGACGAAATCACGGTCGATGAAATCGGCCTGCTGATGGCGGGGCTCGAGGTGGACCCCACGGGGTCGGCGCATGATGGCGAGGCGGGGGGCCATGCTGCTTAGACTGGAAAACCGGGGCGAGATATCCCGCGCGATGGTCTATGCCTCGCCGTTCATCGCCGTCGTTCTCACCCTGATCGCCAGCGTTTTCCTGTTCGCCATCCTCGGCGTCAATCCGGTCGACGCCATCCTGTCGTTCTTCGTCACGCCCATTTCCACCCTCGACGGGTTCGCCGAATTGTTCGTCAAGGGCACGCCCCTGGTGCTCATCGCCGTCGGCTTGTCGTTCGGTTTCCAGGCCAATGTCTGGAATATCGGCGCCGAGGGGCAGTTGACCGTCGGCGCGCTGGCGGGCGGCGGCCTGGCGCTGCTGTTCTTCGAGAGCGAAAGCCTGTTCCTGCTGCCGGCCATGGTCGTCGCCGGCACCCTGGGCGGGATGGCCTGGGCGGCGATCCCGGCGTTTCTGAAGACCCGCTACAATACCAACGAAATCCTCACCAGCCTGATGCTGGTCTATGTGGCGCTCCTGCTGCTGAGCTACCTGATCCACGGTCCGTGGAAGGACCCGGAGGGCCAGAACTTCCCCGAGTCCCGTCTGTTCCCGGATGCCGGAATCCTGCCGGTGATGATCGAAACCACACGGATGCATGTCGGCTGGCTGTTTGCGCTGGCGGCGGTCGCCACCGGCTGGATACTGATCGCGCGGCACATCATCGGGTTCCAGATCCGGGTGACCGGCATGGCGCCCCTGGCGGCCAGCTTCGCCGGATTCAAGGAGAAGAAGGTTATCTGGATAACGCTGCTGATGAGCGGCGGCGCGGCGGGGCTTGCGGGGATGATCGAGGTTTCGGGCCCGATCCAGCAGATCGTGCCGGTCATTTCGCCGGGCTACGGCTTCACCGCCATTATCGTCGCCTTCCTCGGGCGGCTGCATCCGGTGGGCGTGCTGTTCGCCGGGCTCCTCATGGCGCTGACCTATCTCGGCGGCGAAAACGCCCAGATCGAGATGAACCTGCCCAATGCGGTCACCGGCGTCTTCCAGGGCATGCTGCTGTTCTTCCTGCTGGCCGCCGACGTGCTGATCAAGTACCGGGTGAAATTCGGCGGCCCGAAGACGTCATCGGCGCCGGCGGCGGGGGAGGCGGCCTGATGCCCGAATGGTTCATTCCCTTCCTGTTGTCCGTGGTGACTGCCTCGACCCCGTTCGTCTTTGCCGGCATCGGCGAACTGGTGGTCGAGAAGTCGGGCGTCCTCAATCTCGGCGTCGAGGGGATGATGATCGTCGGCGCAGTCTCCGCCTTCGCCGTCGGCGTCACCACCGGCAGCGGGGCCCTCGCGGTTCTGACCGGCGCCTTCGCCGGGGCGGCCATGGCGCTGATCTTCGGCGTCCTCACCCTCTATCTGCTTTCCAACCAGGTCGCCACCGGCCTTGCCCTGACCCTGTTCGGGCTGGGATTGAGCGCGCTGATGGGCCACGGGATGGTCGGCAAGACGTTCGCCGGCCTGCCCCACCTGGAATTTCCCCTTCTGGAGCAGATCCCGGTCATCGGGCCGCTGATCGGCACCCTGCTGCTCGGGCATGACGTCCTGGTCTACTTCTCGGTGGTCTCGATGATCGCCGTCGGCTGGTTCCTCAACAAGAGCCGCGCGGGGATGGTGCTCCGCGCGGTCGGCGAAAACCACAACGCGGCCCATTCCATCGGCTATCCGGTCAATCTGGTGCGCCTGCTGGCGGTGCTGTTCGGCGGTGCCATGGCCGGGTTCGGCGGCGCCTATCTGTCGCTGGTCCATACGCCGCTGTGGGTCGAGAACATGACCGCCGGGCGGGGCTGGATCGCGCTGGCGCTGGTGGTGTTCGCGTCCTGGCGTCCGGCCCGGGTGTTCATCGGCGCCTATCTGTTCGGCGGCCTCACCATCATGCAGCTTCACGCCCAGGGCCTCGGAATCGAGATTCCGCCTCAGGTCCTTGCAATGGCGCCCTATCTCGCGACAATCTTAGTCCTGGTGATAATATCCCGGGACAGCGCTTTGATCCGTCTCAACGCTCCTGCCTGTCTCGGCAAGAGCTTCCACGCAACCGGCTAAGTCTCAATCGAAAGGGAGGATACGCAAATGAAACTAGGCAAGAAACCGGGTCTGCTCTCCGGCCTCGCCGCGGGCGTCATGCTCGCCGCGACCGGCTTCGCGCAGGCCGCCGATCCGCTGAAGGTCGGCTTCGTCTATGTGGGCCCGGTGGGCGACCACGGCTGGACCTACGAGCATAATCAGGGCCGCATCGCCGTCCAGAAGGCGCTGGGCGACAAGGTGAAGACGTCGTTCGTCGAGAGCGTGCCGGAAGGCGCCGACGCCACGCGGGTCATTACCCGGCTGGCTTCGACCGGTCACGGTCTCATCTTCACCACGTCCTTCGGCTACATGAACCCGACCGTCCGCGTCGCCAAGCGGTTCCCGAAGGTCAAGTTCGAGCACGCCACCGGCTTCAAGCGGGCCGACAACGTCGCGACCTATTCGGCCCGGTTCTACGAAGGCCGGCACGTGATCGGCCTGATCGCCGGCAAGATGACCAAGACCAATGTCCTCGGCTATGTGGCGTCGTTCCCGATCCCCGAAGTGATCCGGGGCATCAACGCCGTCGCCATCGCCGCCCGTTCGGTCAATCCCAAGGTGACCGTGAAGGTGGTCTGGGTCTCCTCCTGGTTCGATCCGGGCAAGGAAGCCGACGCCGCGAAGGCGCTCGTCGACCAGGGCGCCGACGTGATGCTGCAGCACACGGATTCGCCCGCGCCGGTGCAGGCGGCCGAACGCCGGGGCATCTGGGCCGTCGGACAGGCCTCCGACATGAAGGCTTTCGGGCCCAAGGCCCACCTGACCGCGATCATCGATGACTGGGCGCCGTACTACATCGAGCGCACCAAGGCGGTTCTCGACGGCACCTGGAAGTCGGGCGACGTCTGGGGCGGGTTCAAGTCCGGCATGGTGAAGCTCTCCGACTACAACTCCGCCATTCCGGCGGACGTGGTGGCGATGGCCGAGAAGGCCCGGAAGGGCATCATCGACGGCAGCGTCCATCCCTTCGCGGGTCCGATCAAGGATCAGTCGGGCAAGGTCATCCTCAAGGCCGGTGAGGTCATGGACGACAAGACCATGCTCGGCATGAACTTCTATGTGGAAGGTGTCGAAGGCAAGATCCCGCAATAGGCATTGCCGGATGCGGCCGGTTCCGGATCGACCCCGGGGCCGGCCGTTCGCCTTCCCTGAACAGCGATCATGACCATAGGCGGTGACGCGCCGGCGCTGGCCGTCCGGGGCCGGGTGCTGAGCTTCGACGACGATCCCGAGACCGCGGGGGACGCCGCCCATACCTACCTCGAAGACGGCGCCGTCCTGATCGAGGGCGGTACGATTGCCTCGGTGCTCGATGGGGCGGACATTCCCGCCGGTGTCGACGTCGATCATTATCCCGGTCATCTCGTCACCGCGGGCTTCATCGACGCCCATGTCCACTATCCCCAGTTGGGGGTGATCGCGTCCTACGGCGGCAAGCTCATCGACTGGCTCAACCGCTACACGTTCCCGGAGGAATCCAGGTTCGCCGACCGGGAGGTGGCCGCCGCCGCCGCCAAGCTGTTTTTCGATGAACTGGTGCGCAACGGATTCACGACGTCGGCGGTCTACTGCACCACCCACCCCCAGTCGGTGGACGCCTGCTTCGAGGAAGCCGCCCGCCGGGGCCTCCGGACCGTCGCCGGCAAGGTGCTGATGGACCGCCACGCGCCGGAGGACCTGCTGGATACGCCTGAGGAGGCCTACGACCAATCCAAGGCGCTGATCGAGAAATGGCATGGGGTGGGGCGGAGCCTTTACGGCATCACGCCCCGGTTCGCGCCGACATCGTCGCCGGAACAGCTGGAGGCGGCGGGGGCGCTGTTTGCCGAGCATGAGGGCGTTTACGTCCAGTCCCATGTGTCGGAAGACGTCCGCGAGATCGAGTGGGTGGAAAAGCTGTTCCCCGAGGCCGGCTCCTATCTGGACGTCTATGACCGGTTCGGCCTGCTGGGCGAGCGGGCGCTGTTCGGCCACGGCATTCATTTCTCCGACGCCGAGACGGCGCGGGCCGCGGAGACCGGCACCACCGTCGTTCACTGCCCGACATCCAACCTGTTCCTGGGCAGCGGCCTTTTCGAGCTCCGCAAGCTGAAGGGGGCGGGCGTTCCCGTGGCGCTCGGCACCGATGTGGGCGGCGGCACGTCCATGTCGCCCTTCGCCACCATGAAGGCGGCCTACGAGATCGCGCGGTTCCACGACGACGCGGTCTCGCCCTTCGAATGCTTTTACCTGGCGACCCTCGGCGGCGCCCGGGCGCTGCACCTGGGGGACAGGATCGGCCGCCTGGCGCCTGGCTACGAGGCCGACGTGACGGTGATCGACCCGGCCTCGACCGATCTCATCGCCCACCGCGCCGGCCGCGCCGAAACTCTCGAGGAACTGCTGTTCGCCCAGGTCGTGCTGGCCGACGACCGGGCGATCCGCGCGACCTATGGGAACGGGGCGAAAGTGTACGAGCGGGGCGCCTAGCCGCCTAGCCGCCGAATTCGCCCACCGGCACGCCGGTAAACCCGGTCTCGACGGCGAGCAGCGCGCCGGCGCCCGGCTGTGCGGACAGCTCTTCGCCGTAGAGCTCCTGCCGCGCCGAGGTGACGAACAGGGTCTTCATCCCGGGGCCGCCGAAGGCAGGCATCGTCGGCTGCGAGACGGGGAGAGGGATTTCCATATCGAACGATCCGTCCGGCAATGTCCGGCGCAGGCGTCCGCCGCCATATTGAGCCGTCCAGTAGCCGCCCTCCGTGTCCATGGCCGCGCCGTCGACCCCGCCGTCGAGCGCGCGGTCGAAGGTGAAGAATTCCGTCTCGTCCGACAATCCGCCCGTCGCGGCGTCGAAGCCGGACGCCCGCACCACGCCCGAGCGCGTGTCGGTCCGGTACATGCGGGTATCGTCCGGCGACCAGGCCAGGCCGTTGGGAATCTTGAGGCCGCTTTCG
This sequence comes from uncultured Rhodospirillaceae bacterium, assembly GCA_964620095.1. Taxonomy (GTDB): domain Bacteria; phylum Pseudomonadota; class Alphaproteobacteria; order Rhodospirillales; family UBA2165; genus JAJDXO01. Next base: position 21,154 of record CAZUGT010000247.1, read on the forward strand.
ATCAGCGTCGCCGACAGGCCGGGATCGATGCGGTAGAAATTGCCCGTCGCCAGATCGGGATCGCGCTTGTTCATGGTCCCGACCCACAGCCGTCCGGCGCTGTCGCACTTGCCGTCATTGGGGCGGTTCTCCGGAATTTCGGCCTCCAGCGGCACCAGCAGGTCCAGATTTCCGGTCGCGGGATCGAAGGCGTGGATGCCGTCCTCCAGGGCAACCACCAGCCCGCCATTCCGGCGGAGGGAAATCATCCCGGGATGGCTGGGCAGGCCCCAGGACCGCGTCCTGCCGGAACCGGGATCGGTCCGGTGAATCAGCTTGCCCAGGATATCGATCCAATAGACGGCGTTCTCGCCGGGGGACCACACCGG
>CAZUGT010000248.1:0-10041 GCA_964620095.1 uncultured Rhodospirillaceae bacterium
CAGCGGCTTGGTCTCGTAGACCCGGACGCCGTCCTCGTGGAACAGCCGGAACAGCAGGTCCCGGTGGTGAAGCGAGGGATCCAGCATTTCCTCCGTGGTGAGCGAACTCATCAAGATCACCGAGCGCCGCCACCGCTCCTCGGCCTCTTCATCCGGGAGATCGGGCAGATGATCGCCGGGCAGCCGCTGGATCATCAGCGCCGATGCCCGGGGCGCCTCGCCGCCGCCTCCCGCATGGGCGTTGATCATGATCGCCGTGTCGAGCTGCTCGGACTGGCGGAAATAGGTGTGGGCGCAATCGGTCAGCGTCGCCCCCTCCAGCGGGGCGATGCCCTGGTAACGGTCGGTGTCGGGCCCCTGATCGACGGTGAAGGCGAGATGTCCCGAGCCGATGAGCCGCGGGACGGACCCCCGGGCCTCCGGGTCGGCCGCCGCCTCGTAGGCGCCGTCGTCTTCGCCGATCCGGGCGTAGGCGCGGAGATGGCCGTCACTGGTCACATCGGCGACGATCATGCCGACGGGACCGTTTCCCTGGGCCTGCAGGGTGAATATCCCGTCATATTTGAGCGACGCCGCCAGCGCCGCCGACATGACCAGGGTCTCGCCCAGCAGTTCGCCGACGGTCTCCGGATAGTCGTGCCGGTCCAGCGCCTCCGCGTAAGCGGGTCCGAGCCGGACCAGGCGGCCCCGCACATTGGCGTTCTCGATGCGGAACGGCTGAACCAGGTCCGGAAATCCGGCTCGGTCGGGCATATGTTCTAAGGGCCTTCCAGGGGCATGGCCGGTTATTGTCCTCGGGATTCGTCCAGGCACCAGGCCAGGATCCCCTTTTGAGCATGCAGTCGGTTTTCCGCCTCATCCCACACCACCGACCGGGGTCCGTCAATCACGTCGGCGGTGACCTCCTCGCCCCGGTGGGCCGGCAGGCAATGCATGAACAGCGACCGCTTCCCGGCGTAACCCATCAGCCGGGAATCGACCCGGAACGGCTCCAGCAGCTTCAGCCGCCGGTCCCGTTCCGCGTCGTCGCCCATGGACACCCAGGTATCGGTGACGACGGCATCCGCGCCGGCGACCGCCTCTTCGGGGTCGTGACCGAACTTCACCTGGCCCTGCTCGGACTCGGCCCAGTCGGCCACCCGGCGGGCCACCGAAAGCTCGGGCGGGCTCGCCACGTTCAGCTTGAACCGGAAGCGGACCGCCGCATGGACCCACGAAGCGGCCATGTTGTTGCCGTCGCCCACCCAGGCCACCGTCTTGCCCTCGATGGGACCGCGATGCTCCTCGAAGGTCATGATATCGGCCATCACCTGACAGGGATGGCTGTCGTCGGTGAGGCCGTTGATCACCGGGACCGTTGCGTGGGACGCGATTTCCCGGAGCTTCGCCGAGGCATCGGTGCGGATCATGATGGCGTCCACATAGCGGGACAGGACCCGCGCCGTATCCGCCGGCGTCTCGCCGCGCCCCAGTTGGGTCTCGCTTTCGCCGAGGACGATGACGTTGCCGCCCAACTGGGTCATCCCGACCTGGAACGACACCCGGGTCCGGGTCGAGGGTTTCTCGAAGATCATCGCCAGGGTCTTGCCGGCCAGCAGGCCGGGCGCATCGCCGCGCTTGATATGGGCGCCGAGATCGAGGATTCGCCGCAGCGTCGGCGAATCCAGTTCGTGCACATCAAGGAAATGCTTGGGGGCTTGCCGGGTCGCGCTCATCGGCCGGTCTCCCCCTCGGCCTCCATCCCGGCGCAGACCTCGTTCAGGGCCCCCGCGACGTCGTCGATATGGCTCTCTTCGACGATCAGCGGCGGGATGAAGCGGACCACGTTGCCGCCCGCCGGCACCACCAGCACGTTCCGGTCGAACAGGCCGTTGACCAGGTCGCCGTTGGCGGCATGGCACTCGACCCCCATCAGCAGGCCCTTGCCACGGACCTCCTTGAGGACCTTGGGATGGGCCGCGACCGCCTCTTCCAGTTTGCCGCGCAGGTATCCCGCCATCTTGTCCACGTGATCCAGGAAGCCCGGCTTCAACAATTCGTCGATGACCGCATCGGCGACACTCATGGCAAGCGGATTGCCGCCGAAGGTCGAGCCGTGGGAGCCGGGCGCCATGGCGCCGCCCGCCTTTTCGTTAGCCAGGCAGGCACCCACCGGAAACCCGCCGCCCAGGCCCTTGGCCACCGACATGACGTCGGGTTCGACTCCGGACCATTCATAGGCGAACAGTTTGCCGGTCCGCCCGACGCCGGTTTGAACCTCGTCGAACATCAGCAGCACGCCGAACTCGTCGGCTGCTTCGCGAAGCGCGCGCAGGTAGTCGTCGCCGGCCACGTGAATGCCGCCCTCGCCCTGGACCGGTTCGACGATGATGCCGGCGGTCCGGTCGGTGATCGCCGCCCTGAGCTCGTTGAGGTTGCCGAGGGGCACCTGGTCGAACCCGTCGGGCATGGGGGCAAAGCCCTGCATGTGTTTTTCGTTCCTGGAGGCCGCGACCGTGGTCAGCGTCCGGCCGTGGAACGAATTGGTACAGGTGATGACCCGGTAGCGGTCGGGCCGGCCGTTTTCCTGATGATAGCGGCGCATGATCTTGAGGCCGGCTTCGACCGCCTCGGCGCCCGAATTGCAGAAGAACACGCAGTCGGCGAAGGTGTTGTCCACCAGCCGCTGGGCGAGGCGTTCCTGCACCGGGATGTGATAGAGGTTGGAGACGTGCCACAGCTTCCCCGCCTGCTCGGTCAGCGCCTGCACCAGGCGGGGATGGGCATGTCCGAGCGCCACCACGGCGATTCCCGACCCGAAGTCGATGAATCGTCGGCCGTCCGTTGCCTGCAGGTACACGCCTTCGCCACTTTCGAAGGCGACGTCGTACAGGGCATAGGTCGGCATCTGCGCGGTGATCATCTCTCCTCTCCGATTCGATTTGCCAAAATAAAAGAACGGAGCGGCGACCGCCCCGTCCGGAAGGCGCGCAGTATCTTTATCCGCGCCCCTGCTGTCAACGAAATACGGGAATTGGACGGGCTTGCGTCACCAAGCCTCAAGGGGCCAAGCCGTGGCGCCGGGGCGTCTCGCCCCGGTTGCGGGTCCCTGGTATAAACCCTCCATGCCGAATGCCGATGCCACTGGGGAGAACGCGGGCCCCGACACGGGCTCTAACATGGGCCGGGGCAGGGAGAAACCCCGCCGCCGGAAACCCCGCAAGGCGTCCCCCAAATCCCTCGAAAACGCCGCGCTCTACTATCTCAAGCGTTTCTCCAGCTCCGAGGAGAATTTGCGGCGGGTGATGATGCGCCGGGTGGAACGGTCGGCACGGGCCCACGGTACCGATCGCGAAGAGGGAGCGGCGTGGGTCGACGAACTGGTGGCCAAGCTGGCGCGCGCCGGGCTGGTGGACGACCGGCGCTATGCGGAGGGACGGGTCCACGCGCTTCATGCCCGCGGCACGTCGATCCGCGTCATCGCCGCCAGGCTCCGGGAGAAGGGCGTTCCGGGGGAAATCATCGAGGAGTCCATCCAGGTCCTCCGAGATGAGCAGCCCGACGCCGAACTGGAGGCCGCGATCCGGCTCGCCAGGCGCCGGCGGATCGGACCGTTCCGGATCAAGCCGCCGGTCGAGGGCCAGCGGCAGAAGGATCTGGCGGCCTTGGCCCGGGCCGGGTTCGATTACGGCACCGCCATGAAGGTCGCCGATGCGAAGACCGAGGACGAGTTGGAAGAGGGATGACCGCTGCTTCGCCGAGTGACGGAAATCGGCGCCTGATCCGTTGGGCTTCTGAATGCCGGTCGAGTAAATCGGCCGGAATACCGTGACCCGGCGGGAGGGTCCGGGGTTTTGACCCGCGGCACCGGCTGTCGCACAATAGGAAGCCGCTAACGGGGGAGCGCAGATGTCGGACACCGAAGCCGTCCTGTTCGCCAATGAAGCCTTCTACGTCGCCTTTGCGAATTGCGACTATGACGCCATGGAGGAAATCTGGGCCAAGACCGGCCCGGTGACCTGCGTCCATCCCGGATGGCGGCACCTTTCGGGGCGGGACGTGGTGATGGAGAGCTGGCAAAGCATCCTCAACCATCCGGACTCCGAGAACATGCAGTTCCGCAATCCCGAGCCTGTCCTGTTCGGTGATTTCGCCATGGTCATCTGCTACGAGCTCTTGCCGCCCAATGCGGCCGTGGCGACCAACTGCTATGCCAGAATGGAGGGGGTCTGGAAGATGGTCCATCATCAGGCGACCCTCACCACGCACCCGGACGCCGCCAACGACCAGTTGACGCCCAGGCTGAAGCTTAACTGACGGAACCTAATCGAAGGCGACGACGGCGCCCAGACCAAGGCCGTCGTGGCCGGGCTTGGACCCGGCCATCCACGTGGATGCCCCGCCACTTTGCCGGCTGGCCGGCAAAGCCGGTCCAGTGGGCCGGGGCATGACGGGTAAAGTCTGATTTCCTCCCTTTACGTCATACCCCGGCGCAAGTCCGGGGTATCCAGAAAACGCAGGCGCCCTGAACTAATCGAAGGCGACGACGGCGCCCAGGGTCTCGCCGATTTCCGTGTTGAGCACGATGTCGGCCAACTCGTCCATCTCGGTCGGGTCCCTGTTCAGGATCACCAGGGCGGCGCCGTTTTCCTTCGCCATCACCGGGAACCCGGCGGCCGGAAACACCACCAGGGACGAGCCGATGGAGATGAACAGGTCGCATTCCAGGGCGGCGGCGCGGGCGCGGAACATGGGCTCTTCCGGCATCGCTTGACCGAAGGAGATGGTCGCGGTCTTCACGTGTCCGCCGCAATCACCGCAGACCGGCAGGGTGCCGTCCCTGGCGAAGGCCTCCTTGATGGGTTCGTTCTCGTAGCGGACGCCGCACTCCAGGCAGGCGGAGTAGGTGGAGTTGCCGTGGAGTTCGATGACCTGGGTATCGGGCACGCCCGAGGCCTGATGCAACCCGTCGATGTTCTGGGTGACGACGTTCGACACCTTGCCCATGGCCACCAGCTTGGAGATCGCCATATGCCCCCGGTTGGGCCGGGCCTTGGTCATCACCTTGTCGGTTTCGATCTTGCGCCGCCAGGTCTCGCGCCGCGCGTCCTCCGACGAAATGAAGTCCTGGAAATAGATCGGCTGGTTCTGGTCCCACACCCCGCCCGGCGAGCGGAAATCGGGGATGCCGCTTTCCGTCGAGATGCCCGCTCCGGTGAACACCACCACGTTGCCGGCGCGGTCAAGCAGCCGGGCGAATTCCTGGATCGACTCCGCACTCATGTCCCGCAGGCTAGCGGGTCGCGGAAGTGGGGGCAATTCACCTGAAACGGACTGCCGGGAACGCTGGGAGCCCGGTCCCGAAGGCCAGGGAGTATTCTCGACAAAACGAGCGGATGGAATATGGTTATCGGAGCAAACTGATTGGAAACTTAATGACGCGCTCAGTGGCAGGAATCCTGCCTTCTCGGATTCTTACTCTGGCGGCCGGCCTGCTTGTCTGGGGATGCCAGACCACCGGCACGGTTTCAACCGCCTATTCGCCCAAAACCGCCCAAGAGTTGGTTTTGAAAGAGGGAACCACGATCACTGTGAGCACGCCGCTAGGCGAAGCGAAGATTTTTGCCGGGGCGGGCCTGAAACGGACATACCGATGGGCCGAATGCTCCTTGGACGCAAAAATGGTTGCGCGCAAGGAGCGCCACTTGGGGAAATTGGGCATCTTCGACCAGGCTCGGCCGGCTTATATCGGGGCTGGAACGCCCGAAAATTGCAGAAGCATCGCCGACACGGCCGGGCAAGAGGCGCAGCTTCAAATTACCGATCCGGCGTTCTTCAAAAGATGGTCGGAGTCGATGGCGGCCGGATTGGCCACTTTCTGGACCTCTGACGGCCTCGTGGTGACTTGGGGGCCCAATGTGCGCAGCCGGCAGCTTTTCGTCAGTGTAATTCAAATTTGCGAGTTCGGGGAGCGGCCGAAACAATTACAGGGCGCTAGAGACGATCTTATAAAAATCGAGTCGACTCTTGGCGTATCGGACCCCAGGCACGACTGCGCCGAACATGATTACGAGGTGGAGTACTACACCAAGTCACATCACTTCAGTCATTGGCGATCGCTTGATCCAGCCGCCAAAGCGCGAGACAAGGTCTATACTATCCCGAAGCCGGAATGATCCGAGCTTACAACCGTATCTCGCCCAGATAGGTGCTCTCGCCCAGGGTCACGTCGACGAACTTGGCCGGGTGGCCGTCGGCGGCGATCTCGACGCGGTAGGCGCCGGAATCCGGATCCAGATGATCGAACTTGAAATCGCCGTAGACGTCGGTGACGGTCTCGGCGATCCGGGTGCCGTTCCGGTGCAGGATCACGCGCGCGCCCGCGACGCAATCGACCTTGCCGCCCGACTCGCTCTCGACGCTGCCGCCGATGAACGCCTTGGAATAGCGGTACAAATTCTTGTACCAGACCCGGGGCTTGGTCCCGAGATCGGGGCGCAGTTCCTCGAGCCCGTCCTCGCGGACCATGCGGGCCATCTCCGCATCGTCCACCTTGACCGACTTGAGCGCCGCCGTGGCGCAGACGGTGACGGCGCGGGGCTCGGCCCAGCCGTCGTCCAGCAGGTGGGCATCGAAGGTCCAGGCCTGCGGCACCTGCTTTTCCTCGTTCCACCAGATGGCGCCGTAGGGGCAGGCCTCCACCAGGTGGCGCTGGCCCTTGGCCTTCACCGGATCGATCAGCACGATGCCGTCGCCGCGCTTGGTGATGGCGCCGTTCTCGGCCTTCTCCATGCACGGCGCGTCGTCGCAGTGCTGGCACATCCTGGGCAGGAACGCCACGTCCACCATGGGACCGGCGCCCCGCTCCCTGCGGTCGATCTCGATCCATTTGTGGCCGTGCTTGGGCATCTCCTCCGAATAGCCCGGAAAGGCGTTGCCCACGTGCTCGTCATGGCAGGCGAGCACGCACAGATTGCAGTTGGTGCAGTTGGCGACGTCGACGATCAGGTTCCACTTGCTTCCGGAAGTATCCATTGGACGTCTCCTACTCCGCCGGGACCGGTTCGGCTATGAATACGGCGGCGTCCGGCTCGGACGGCGCCCGGTTGATCTCCGGCGAGCCGTCCCAGAGCTCCATCTCCACCATGGCGGCCGACGATCCCATGGAATGGCCCTTCTTCAATTGCGAGCGGGGCGGGGTGAGCTGGTTGAGGCAGCCGCCGAGATCGACCGAGTTGCCGATCTCGCCCGCCGGCTCGTAGACGGCGCAGCTTTCATACCCGTGGGCGACGCCGGCCGCCAGCCGGTGGGTGACGTGGGCGGCGCAGATCACCGCGCCCCGGTCGTTGTAGACCTTCACCAGATCGTGGTGGCCGATGCCGCGGGCCGCCGCGTCCGCCGCGCCGATCCGGAGCGTCCAATAGTACCGCCCGTCGACCGGCACCCGGTGATCCTCGATGTCGTTCAGGAACGTGTCCTTGCCGTCTCCCTGGGTGTGGAAAGAGTACCGGGGGTGCGGGGTGATCAGCTGGATCGGGTACCTTGCCGCGAGGTCCAGGTTGGACGGGCCCTCGTGGGCCGGGTTGTACTTGACGATGGGCGGGCGCTCGGTGTCGTCCGGATCGTAGCGCTTGAGGCTCTGGCATTCGAATTCGATCAGGCCGGACTGGGTCTGGAGGCCCTTCAGGTATTCCTCGGTGTAGTCGGACGGCAGCGGCATGGGCTCCGGCACGTCCTTCTTGCGTCCCTCGTAGAACCAGCGCCAGGAGACCGGGTCCTTCACGCCTTCCGGGTTGTTGGGGATGACCACATAGCCCCGCTTGATGAAGTCCTTCCACTTGACGATCTTCGGCAGGTCCGAGGCGTCGAACTCCCGCTTGGCCCAGTCGAGCTCGCTCATGCCTTCGGAGAAGTAGGCGCCGAGGCCCAGCCGCATGGCCAGTTCATGGAAGATTTGGAAATCGGATTTGGATTCGCCGAGCGGCTCGATGATCTTGTGCTGGAACACCACGACCCGGTGGTTGAGCTGAGTCTGGCCGTGGTGGGCGTAGCCGCCGAGGGCCGCCCATTCGGAAATATCCGGCCGCTCCATATTGGTGCAGGCGGGCAGGATGATGTCGGCGAACTTGGCCTCGCCCTCGTTCCAAATCGACTGGTTGACGATGAATTCCAGTTCCGGCGAGCGGTACATCTCCACGTGCCGGTTGGTGTCCGACATGGTCCCGAAGATGGAGCCGCCGTACTTGTAGAGCATGTGAACCCTGGAATAGCCGGGCTTCGGATAGCTGATCTTGTTGAACTGTGCCTCGATGGACTTGCCGTCCCAGATGTAGCCCTCGGCCTTGCCGTCGAGAATGGCTTCGGGAAGCTGAAGCCTCGGGATCTGCTGGTCGTTGGTGTTCATGGACGGGAGCTGCGGCATCCGCTGATAGAGCTCCACGGCCATCGCCGTATGGTGCAAGTCGCCGGACATGCCCCCCTCGGCGTAGCCCGGGAAATAGAAATTGGCGTCCACCGGCGTGCCCCACTGGAGGTTGCCCATGTTGACGCCCGGCTTGCCGATGCCCTGCATGGCGATGAGGCAGACCATCACCCGGGCCCACTGGATGCCGGTGGCGTTGCGGCAGGCGCCGCCGTGGCCGTTGCCCCAGCCGCCGGCGCCGAGATAGGTCTTCTTGCTGCCCCAGTTGCGGGCCAGCGCCCGGACCGTCTTGGCGGGGACGCCGGTCTCGGCCTCCTGCCATTCGGGGGTTTTCGCGACGCCGTCCTCGTCGCCCATGACATAGGCCTTCCACTTGTCGAAGCCCAGGGTCTTGGTTTCGACGAACTCCTTGTCGTAGAGCCCTTCCTCGATCCACACGTGAGCGATTGCCAATGCGAGGGCGGTGTCGGTCGTCGGCTTCGGCGCGATCCACTTGCCGCCCAGCATCTGGGCGGTGTCGTTGTAGAACGGATCGATGTGGACCATTTCGATATCGAGGTCCTTGAGCCACTGGCGGCGGATGGCGCCCTCGAAGGCGCCGTAGGCCCCGGACGTGCCTTCGGGGTTGGAGGACCAGAAGACCACCATCTCGGATTCCTTCATCAGATCCTCGACGGTGCCGTAGGTCTCGCATTGGCCGACCCGCAGGCTTTGCCCCCAATGGTGGACGGCGCCCCAGTACCAGCCCTCCCAGCTGTCCGGGTTGTGGTGGACCCGGGTCATGCCGACGGCGTTGATGAACCGGAAGGCAGCCGACAGGTAGTAGCCGATATTGCCCCAGGTATGGTGGGAGCCGTGGCTCATGGCGATGGCGCCGGGGCCGTGCTCGCGCTTCTGGCGCTTGATTTCGTTCGCCACGATGTCGAGGGCCTCGTCCCAGGAAATTTCCTCGTAGCCCGACTTCCCCCGGTTCTGCGGGTTGCGTTCGCCGCCGGGGTCGAAGTCGACCCGCTTCAGGGGCTTCAACAGCCGGTCCGGGGAATAGACCATGCTCTTCCAGTTCTGGCCGTGGGCGGCCAGCGACGACTTCCGGGGCGGGGTGAATGTCTTGCCGCGCGCCTCGATGGTCCAGGGTTCCGGGTCGGTATCGTCGAAGACGATGGGCGTGATGCGGATGATCCTGCCGCCCTTCTCGTAGACGAAGACCGGCCCGCCGTTGGTCATGGAGGTGTAGCGGGTGACGCCGTTCCCCTGATCGATGCCGTAGGTCCAGCCCGCCGTCTGGGTCAGCATCATGGTCTGGGTCCACCAGGCGGCGGCGTCCTCGTCGCCCTCCATGGCGAGGTTGAAGTCCTTCAAGGCATTGATCTGGTCGAGCTGGTTGACCGGCGGCATCAGGAGACCGGCGGCGAGGCCCGCGGTCTTGAAGACCAGCGCCACGTCGGCATCGTTGCGCACGCCTGCGCCGGACGAAATGCGGCCGTTCCTGATCCGGTACCAGCGGCCCTGCCGTCCGTCGCGGGTCTTGAGCTGGGCCAGGATGTCCCGCTCCTTCAACCGTTCACGGAACGCCGGGTAGCGCCACGCCTGGATGCGCAGCAGAAGAGCGAGGCCGAACAGGATCAGTGAGAACTTAAGCG
>CAZUGT010000249.1:0-4630 GCA_964620095.1 uncultured Rhodospirillaceae bacterium
CTCACTGCCTCGGTGGTTCAAGAAGCCGTCATGCCCGTGCCCACCGGACCCTCCTTCCGTCGGCCGAAGCCGACGTTCGGACGGCGTAGGCCGGCTTCGCCGGCCGGAGGACAAGCTTTGACACGGGCATCCACACCTTGGCGGCCGTCAGAAGTGCCCGTAGACCAAACCCGGCAGCCAGAGCGCCACCGGCGGGAAGGCGACCACGACCGCGAGGCGAACCAGATCGGCGCAGAAGAACGGGCCGATCCCCCGGAAGATCACGTTGAGCGGCACCTCGGGCATCATGGTCTTCATGACGAAGACGTTGAGGCCGATGGGCGGCGTGATCAGGCTGATTTCCGTCATCATCACCAACACGATGCCGAACCAGATCAGGTCGTAGCCCAACGATTCGATCACCGGGACGAAGATCGGCACGGTCAGGAAGATCATCGCGAGGCCCTCGACCACCGTGCCCAGCGCGACAAAGAACGCCAGGATGACCAGAAGGACCATGAACGGTTCCAGATTGAGCGACTCGATCCAGTTGATCACCCCCGAGGATATTCCGGCCAGCGCGATGAAATTGTTCAGGATCAGGGCGCCGATGGCGATCATGAACACCATGGCCGTGGTCTGCGCCGCTTCGACGAGGGATTCGAAAAAGACCGGCCAGGTCATCTTGCGGCGCAGCATGGCGAACAGAAGCGCCCCGATGGCGCCGATGCCGCCGGCCTCGTTTGGCGTGAAGACGCCGAACGTGATGCCGCCGAGGATGAGGAAGAACAGCAGCACGATCCCCCAAACCCGATAGAGTTTCCGCCACCGCACCGCCCACTCGGTGCGCTCGCCCCTGGGTCCCATTTGGGGCCTGAAATGGGTGATGACCATGATTACGGAAATATAGAGGACCACCGTTATGATGCCGGGGATGATGCCGGCGGCAAACAACTCGGCGATGCCCTCCTCGGTGAGGATGCCGTAGATGATCAGCGCGGCGCTCGGCGGGATGAGGATGCCGAGGGTGCCGCCCGCGGCGACGGTGCCCGCCGCCAGGCTGTCGGCGTACTTGTATTTGCGCATGGACGGGATGGCGACCTTGGCCATGGTGGCGACGGTGGCGAGCGAGCTTCCCGAGACCGCCGCGAAACCGCCGCAGGCGGCGATGGTCGCCATCGCGAGCCCGCCCTTGTGATGGCCGAGCCAGGCGTCCGCCGCCTCGTAGAGATCGTCCGACAGGCCGGCGCGGAAGACGAAGGCGCCCATCAGGAGGAACATGGGCAGGACGGCGAAATTGGTATTGAGCACGACGTCCATGATCTGCTGGACGACCATTTCCAGGGCCGGGCCGGCGCCCCGTAATATCCCGAACCCGACGCCGCCCACCGCCAGCATGGCGAAGCCCAGCGGAAAGCCCAGAAAGGCGATGACGAACAGTATGGCGAAGCCGATGAGGGATACGGTCATGGGTTGTTAACCGCGCAGCCTGTCAGTGGACCGGGTGGTCGCCGGGACCGGTCTTCAGCCGGTCGATATCCGGCGGTTTGACCGCCAGCCGGCCGGTGGCCATCTGCCACATCATGACGATCAGAATGACGACCGTGATCATCGACAGGAAGGACAGGCCGTAGAGCAGCGGCGCCCGGGAAAGACCCAAATCCTCGGTGACGAAATTGGCCTCGGCTTCGTCGATCCCCGCCGCGATGAGACGCTCGGCGATGAACGCGATGACGCAGGCGCTGCCGGCCAGAATGGAAAATTGCTGTACCCAGCGGAACCTTCCGCGGATGAAACTGTCGAACAGATCCACGGTGATGTGAGACCGCGCCAGGGTAATCAGGGGAAGCGCGGCGAACGTCACCACACCGAGCAGCAGGCCGACGATCTCGAACGTGCCCTGGATCGGCGCGCTGAACACGTACCTGCCGATCACATCGGCGAAAGTCAGCGCGGCCATGGCGAATATCATCACCGCCGCGATCAGCTTCAGCGCCGTGAATACCCAGTTGGACTGCCGGGTAGACTGCCGGGCGCCTTCATGGGCGCCCGGCATTTCAACCTCGGACACGGTTTTTCACCGTTTGGAAATCAGAACTGGGACTTGAAGTATTCCAAAGCGGCCTTGCCGTCGACGCCCTTGGAATCGGCGACCTTCAGCCAGTCATCGACGACGAACTGGGTCCTGGCTCGGATTTCCTTGACGAACGCCGGGCTGGCCTGGTGGAACTTGATCCCTTTCTTGAGCGCCGCCTCCTTTGCCTTGTCGTTCAGGAAATCGACGCGCTTGCCGGCGTTGACCGCGATGGTATCGCCGGAAATGCCGGTGATCGCCTTGCGTTCGCCGGCGGTAAGGCCGTTCCACTTCTTCTCGCTGAAGAGGAAGGAGAAATTGTTCGACTGGAAACCGCCGGGGATATCGGTGATGTCGGTGATGTAGGGCATCAGCTTGAAGGTCATCAGCGGATAGTGGGACGTCACCGAGCCCTTGACGATGCCCTTGGAAACGACGTTGAACATCTTGACGCCCGGAACCGACACGACGACCGCGCCCAACTCCTTCATCATCCGGTTGGGAATTCCGTTGATCGCCCAGACCTTGTAGTTCTTGAGGTCTTCCACCTTGAGAATGGGCTTGTCGGCGAGGAAGCTGGCGGCGGACACCGTCCACTGCCCCAGGAGCTTCATTCCCTTGTATTCATTGGCCTTGTCGAGGAATTTCACATGGGTGCGCCACATGGCGAGGCCGCGTTTTTCCGCCGAGGAGGCGCCGAACGGAATCTGGGCGATATTCGGAAGCTGCAGCCGGCCGGACTCGAAATTGTTGGCCAGCATGGCGGCGTCCGCGATGCCCTTGGACACCATGTTCCACTGCTTGGGCGGCGGGGCCAGCGACTTTTCGGTGAACTTGACCTTGACGCTGCCATTGGTCACCCGCTCCACGTCCTTGGCCCATGGAATGAACATGCCGACGTTGAACGGATGCTTCGCCGGGACAAAGCGGTTGAACAGAATTTCGGTCTCGGCATTGGCCGGGGACGAGGCGAACGAGGCCGCCATCATCGCAGCGGCGCCGGCCGACAGCAGAAGATGCTTGGAAATGAATTTGGACATGAATGTCTCCCATGATGCGCGTTTCGTTCAATCCGCCTGGCAACGGCCGGCAACCTCGAGGGAATAATCCGATCATGCGTATCCCCTTCGGCGCCGGAACACCGCAAAGCCGCGGGGACGCGAGCTAGGCCCCGTTCCCGCCCCTTCGGATCGACCGGCAATTGGTACACCGGTTGAAAGCATGGCCGCAACCAAAACCATCCGTTCCGTGGAGCGGGCGGTTCATGAATCGAAACTCCGCGACCTGCTTCCGTGCTTTTGACGCCCCCCGAATCCGTGTAGAACGGCGGCAATGTCCCTGATCGCCGACAATACCGCGTTGGCCGAACTCTGCGGCCGGTTGGCAAACGAAGAATTCGTCACCGTCGACACCGAGTTCATGCGCGAGAGCACCTATTGGCCGCAGCTTTGCGTCATTCAGATGGCGGGAGACGGCGAAGCCGCCGCCGTCGATGCGCTGGCCGACGGCATCGACCTGACGCCGGTCTTCGAGCTGATGCGCAATCCGGGCGTGCAGAAGGTCTTCCACGCGGCGCGTCAGGACCTGGAGATATTCTACCACCTGACGGGGGAGCTGCCGGCGCCCATGTTCGACACCCAGGTCGCCGCGATGGTTTGCGGTTTCGGCGATTCCGTCGGCTACGAGACATTGGTCCGAAAACTGGCCAAGGCCGAAATCGACAAGTCGTCCCGCTTTACCGACTGGGCGCGCCGGCCGCTGACCGACAAGCAGATCAATTACGCGCTCGCCGACGTCACCCACCTCAGGACCGTTTATCGCAAGCTGTCCGACAAGCTCGGCGACAACGGGCGCCGGGAATGGCTGGACGAGGAAATCGGCACGCTCACCACCCACGGCACCTATGTGACCGAACCGGATCAGGCATGGAAACGGGTCAAGAGCAAATCCGCCAAACCTCGTTTTCTCGCCATCCTCCGGGAGGTGGCCGGCTGGCGCGAGCTCGAGGCCCAGGCCCGGGACACGCCCCGCAACAGGGTCCTGAGGGACGAAGCCCTGGTCGAAATCGCCCACCACGCGCCCCGGTCGCCCGGCGATCTCGCGCGCACCCGCGGCCTCGGCAAGCGGATGGCCGAGGGAGAGGCCGGCGCCGCCATTCTGGAGGCCGTCGAACGGGGCCTCGCCGTCCCCGTCGGGGAATGCCCCCGGCCCGAAAAGAAGGAGCCCTTGCCCCGCGGATTGGGCCCGGTGTCGGACCTGATGAAAGTGCTGCTCAAGATGAAGTGCGAGGAGCATCACGTGGCGCAGCGCCTGGTGGCCAACAGCGACGACATCGAGAGGCTGGCGGCCTTCGGCGACAAGGCCGACGTGCCGGCGCTCGCCGGATGGCGGCGGAAGATCTTCGGAGAGGACGCGCTCGCCCTGAAGCGCGGCGATATTGCCGTCCTCGTCGCCGGACGGAAGCTCGAGATCGTCGAACTGGAGCCGGACGCCGATTAGAGCGGGATGGCTCGATAGTGAAACGAAGGGGGATACCCCTGGTTGGCTTGAGTCGATTCCTTGTCGTGGCGTCAACAC
>CAZUGT010000250.1:0-4839 GCA_964620095.1 uncultured Rhodospirillaceae bacterium
GGCGCAGGAAGCACTCGACCGGCGGGTTGCCGTCCGGCATGACCAGCCCGCCATCGCCCAGCGCCGGCATGGCCGAGGGGCCGTCGGGGGCGGGGGCGCGCTGGGGGGCGTTCATCAACCTGCTTCTCCGCTTGTCCTTCGCCGGTTTCCGGACGCCGCCGGACCGGAACCCCCAGCCGGGCGGCCCCGGATCCGAGCCATCCGCCGAAGATGGTACACCGGATGGGACCGGCCGGTCACTGCCCGCCGGACGCCCTGTGGCGGACGCCCCCCGCCGGACGCCCCGGGCGGCGGCCGGAGACCTCTCCCAGCGGAAGGGTGGCGACACCGGACTGGGACGCGCCGCCGGGTCCTGCTCCACGGAACCAGCGGCCGGCCGGACGCCAGCCCCGGGAATCCCGCATGGGGCGCAGGGCGAGACCGGCGACGAAACCGGCGAGACGGCGCCAGTCCGGCGGGACGGAACCGGCGACGTCCCGCCCGCCGCCCCTGCGCCCCGTACGCGCCGGGATGGGACCGGCAGGCCACCGGAGGGCGCGCGGAACCAGCGTAGGGCGGCCCTGTACCCCCTGTTCCGCCCCTGCTCGTCCTGTGCGTCAGCATCTCGGCCCACGCATCGCCTGGCGGCGGCACACCGGGGGCGCCGACTCTTGGCCGGGTCCGACGAAGAGGCAACGCCGACGCGGTACCGGCGGAAAGCGCCCCTGCCCCCCTGTGCGGCGACACGGCCGCCGCAGGCCAGGTTGACGATCTCCCCATTCCATCTCATACGGAACCCACCGCCGGAACCCAAAGGCCCGAGCATGAACTCGACCAGAGAATGGCCAGACGGAATGATGCTGGCCCGCCGGAAAGGCGATCAATGGGGCCAAGGGGAATGGATCCAAGCCATCCACAGCGACGACGCCGCCATCGGCTTCCACTTCCGCCGACACGACAGCAGGAACCCGGCCGATGATATCGAGGTGCTGAGCATGACGCCGGATGGGGAGACGCTGATCCAGCGTTACCAGCTACTGAACGTCCCCGATCCCGAATGCGCCGGCGAGGATGATGGCGGGGGGATTGCACAGACGATCCCCGGCCCATGCGGAATCAGGTTGAATACCGCCGGCCCCGAACCTGCGAGGCCGCATGGCATCCCCCGCGGCGCGCCGATGCCGCCGCCCGACATCGACCGGCGATATGGGCTGGAAAACTCATATTGAACGCCGGGCAAGACAATAAAATGAGCGAGAACGACAACGCCGGCCGAACGCGCCCGGGGCATCCCGGCGGCACCGACTTCGTAATATGGAAAATCTCAGGGTGCGACCGATCCGGCGACTTGCCGTCGAAGGAACGCCCCCCAACCGCCGAACTGCTGACGTACGGCATCGCCATCACCAACGCATCCGGACAGCGCCAGAAAACACGATTCGAGGAGATGCCCGGCCCGATCCGCATGGAGCCGCATGGTTGCGGCCAGATGATTATCCCGCTAAGGAATAGGAACCACCACCTTGAGTTCGAGGAAAAGCGGGCCGATGAAGCCGAGCAATGGGCCCGGACCGCCGAAAAAGCCAGACAGGAAGCCATCAGGCGAAGGGTCAAGCGCATGGGCGATGAAATCGACGGCATCGCCCGGAGCATCGCCCGACTGCGCCGTCCCCGACGCTACCCCGCCGCATGCCTGCTCCAGCCGATCTTGAGCCGGGCCCGGGAGCTGGTGAAACGACTGTCCATGGACCTGTCGGGCATCGATCCCAGAACACGACGGCGCATCGCCCGCATACGGCGGTGGGAGCTGAATCCCGAACCATCGCGCCAACGGGCGATCCAACGGTTCATGCGCCGCGAAACCCATGACGCCGGTCAGTTCTACCGGATCGCCGATCGTCCGCTCACCCCCGAACAGCTAGAAGCGGTACTGACCTGCGAGGACGCCACCCTGATCCACGCCGGGGCCGGGTCCGGCAAAACCAGCGTCATCGCCGCCAAGGTCCAGTACCTGATCCAACGAGCCGGTCGCCATCCATCCGAAATCCTGCTGATGGCCTTCAACAAAAATGCCGCCGAGGAAATGGGAAAGCGAGTCAACGACACCAAAGACCCCGACCCCGTCCGCGTCCAGACCTTCCACGCACTGGGCAACAAGATCCTGTGTGAATCAGAAGAGGAAAAGCCCGTTCTCGCGCCATGGGGGAAAGGGGATGATAATAGAGAACTCGAGGAACTGATCAAAGGCATCATCCGCGACATGTCCATGCAAAAAGAGTGCGCCGAACTACTCAGAACCTACTTCACCGAATGGTACGCTCCCGTCAAAAGCGTGTGGGAATTCACCAGCCGCGAGCAATACGATGAGTACATCCGAGGGCCGGAGCTCCGGACGCTCCAAGGCGAAAAGGTCAAAAGCCGCGAGGAACTCATCATCGCCAACCACCTGTACATGCAAGGCATCGACTACGAATACGAACCGCCATACGAACACAACGCCAGCTACAACCCCGACTTCCGGCTCAGGCAAAGCGGCGCCTACATCGAGCACTTCGGCATATCGCTGAAACCCGGCGGCGGCGGCGCGAGATGGACAACCGCGCCATGGATCGGCCGGGACAAATACCTGCGAGGCATGGAATGGAAACGATCGATCCACCGACGCCACCGCACCACCCTGATCGAAACCTACAGCCTCGACCATGACCATGGACTGCTGACGCGGCGGCTGGACGAGCGCATCGCCGGGATGGAGCGGCCCAGGCCGAGGTCCGGCGAGGAAATGTTCGAGATACTCAACAAGAAGGAGCGCATCGACCCCTTCACCCGGACCGCCGCCAAATTCCTGAAGCAATACAAAGGATGCGGCGCGACCATTAGCCAACTCCGCGAAAAGGCCCGCGACGGCAGAGATCGCGCTTTTCTGGACATATTCCAAGAGATATTAAAGCGCTACCAGCAGGAGCTGGGAAAAGAAATCGACTTCGAGGACATGATCATCAGAGCCGCCGAACACGTGGAAAACGGCAAATTCCGCAACCCCTGGAAACACCTGCTGGTCGACGAATTCCAGGACATCTCCGCTGGATCCGCCCGACTGCTCAAAGCACTCAAAAACCAGCGCGACGACGCCCGCATCTTCGCCGTCGGCGACGACTGGCAGAGCATAAACCGATACGCCGGTGCCGACATCAGGTTTATGATGGACTTCGGCAAAACCTTCGGCGGACGACTGGGCGGGAAAACCACCATCGCGCGAACCATCGACCTGAAACGAACATTCCGGAACGCTGAAGGCATCGCGTTGCCGGCCAGGGAATTCATCCAGAAAAATCCGAACCAGATCAAGAAAGAGATCATCCCAGCCGCCATCGGCGGCAAATCGTCCATCCGCATCCTGCGGCACAGCAATGAGGACGAAGCCCTGAAGAAAGCCATCGACCGCATCGTGGAAGAAGACCATGGAGCGCGAACGATCCTAGTGCTGGGGCGGTACAATAAATCCAAGCCGCGCAAACTAAAAACCATACAAACGGAATACAAAAACCTCGGCATCAAGTTCATGACCGTGCACAAATCCAAGGGACTCGAAGCCGACCACGTAGTGATCCTGCGGGTAGATAAGGACGGATTCGATGCCGACTACCTCGGATTCCCCTCCCAAATCCTCCAAACCGAAAATGATCCGCTCATGGACCTGGTCAGGCCACCGGATGACTTCCCAGACGCCGAAGAGCGAAGGGTCATGTACACGGCCCTCACCCGAGCCAGACGAAGCGTCACCATCCTCGCCGGAGTCTACGATGCATCCGATTTCGCGCGCGAACTTGCCAAAGGAGGCGCCGAAGTCATCAAAGTCCGATAAACGTCCGCGGCCCCAGCGCAAGGATGCCGTATACGCCCAGGCCGCCGGCCGCCCTCTGGCGACGAGATAGCCGGGGCGGTCCGCTAGCGGCGCGGGGCGGAAGCAACTCCCCGCCGGCGGCGGCAGGACCCTGCACAGGAACGTCGGACGGGAACACCGGGGCGACAGGGCCCGGCGAGGCCGGAGATACGACGCCGGCGACCAGCGGCGAGGTCAGAGATCAGCGGAACCAGCGACAGGGGCCCGCGGCGGCGCCCCTTGAGCGGCCCCAGTCCGCCGCGCCGCGCTGGGCGGGACCGGCAGGCCCCGGACACGCGAACCCGACAGAGAGCGGCCAATGCGGCGACACGGCGATCACCTGCCGGTCCCCGGCGCGGCGATACCGGCACCGAAACGCCGGAGGGGAACACCTGGCGACGGCGACCGGCGACGATCCGCCCGGCGGCGAGGCGATACCGGCATCATCAGCCGGCACCACCAAAACGCCAGCGACGAGACCGGAGATCAGCGGCCGGCAGGCCAGCGCCTCCTGAGACGCCCCTGCACCGCCGTACACGCCCGATGGGGACCGGCATGCCTGGAGACGCACGGAACCGGCGGAACGCGCCGAGCGGCCCCCTACGCGGCGGCCCCGGCAATCACCGGCTGGGGCCCCGCCGGCGCGGCCGGCGACGCCCAGCGCAACCCCACCGGAATCCGGCGCCGCCTAGACCCGTTGGCGGGGGGACACCGACACAAAAACGCCAGCGAAGACCCAAGCCGATACAAAGATCAGCGAGACAAAGAGAGCAACCAGACCAACGGCGGCGGCAACGAGATCGGCGAAACAGTCAGCAACATCAGCGGCACCGCCTCACTCCAGCGGCGAGACCAGTGTTACCACCCCACCAGCGAAGCCACCACACCAGCGGCGAGATCAAAAAGCAACAAGAGCGGCTAGACCAACGGCGACGCCACCACTCCAGCGCCACTTCACACCAGCGACGAGACAAAGA
>CAZUGT010000251.1:0-10140 GCA_964620095.1 uncultured Rhodospirillaceae bacterium
CCAAGCCTTCAACGTTCGAGATCTCCGAAGTCCTCGCTGGGCCGCCGTCGCCACCATCACCGCTAACGCCTGTGCCTGCCACCGTCTCGATCATCCCCGACGGATCGACTCTCCGAATCCGATAGTTGCCCCGATCGGCTATGTATAGATTTCCTAGCGCATCCACCGCGATGCTGACGGGATATGCGAGGCTCGCGCTTGCAGCCGGACCGCCATCCCCCCCGTAGCCCTGGACGCCGTCCCCTGCGACCGTCGTGATCGTCCCGTTCTCGTCCACCTTGCGCACCCGGTGGTTACCAATGTCCGCGATATACAAGTTGCCCCAGGAATCGACCGCCACGCCACTGGGGCTCGCAAGATCGGCATCCCGAGCGGGGCCAACGTCTCCGTTCTACCCGTATCGACCTGTGCCCGCTAACGTCTCGATTGTTCCGCCTGGCCTGATCCGGCGCACGCGGTTATTCCGAGTGTCGGCGATGTATAGGTTGCCCTCGCCGTCCACAGCCACGTCGTTCGGGCCATCCAGTCGGGCGCGCACCGCCGGTTCTCCGTCCCCGCTGTAGCCCCCGCCTCCGCCGCCGGTCCCGGCGCAGGAGGAGGTGGCCGCCGTGCCGCCGCCGCCGAAACCGAAACCGGCGCCGAAGAAGGAACCCAAACCGGAGCCGAAGCCCGAGCCCAAGAAAGAGGTAGAGAAGCCCAAACCCAAAACGCCCGCGCGCCTCGCCAAGGCCAAGCCGCGGCGCAAGCCGCCGCCGCCCGATCCCCTGGCCGGCGTGCTCAAGACGCTGGAGCGGCTCAAGGACCAGCCGCCCCCCAGGAAGGACGAGAAAAAGAAGGCCAAGGCGCCCGAGAAAAAGCCCGAGAAAAAGAAAGACGAATTTCAAACCCAGATCGCCAAGGCCTTATCCCGGCGGCCGACGGCTCATGACCCGAACCGGCGTATTTCCATCACCGAGCGGGACGCCCTGATCAGCGCCATCCGCGATCAGGTCGCCAGGTGCTGGTCGCTGCCGGCCGGAGCCAAGGGCGCCGAGGACATGATCATCGAGATCAACGTGGCGGTGAACCAGGACGGCCGTGTGCGGGAAGCCCGCATTGCGGATTCGGGCCGTATGTTCTCGGACCCGTTTTTCCGGGCGATGGCGGAAAGCGCGCTGCGGGCGGTGAAAAACCCGCGCTGCAGCCCGTTTAAGTTGCCGGGAGACCGATACGAGGTTTGGAAAGACCTGACACTGGTGTTTAATCCCAAGGAAATGTTCGGGGGATAGAAAAGCTACAGGAAACGTCCATGAATCCAATCAAACCTATCCTCATATTCCTTCTCTTGACCGTTGTCGCGCTGCCGGCGCGGGCCGAGCTTCGGATCGATATTACCCGCGGTACGGTGGAGCCGCTCCCCATCGCGGTAACCGATTTTCTCGGCGATACGGGCGAGGAGGAATTGCTCGGCCGCCAGATCGCGGCTGTGATCAAGGCCAACCTTGAACGCTCCGGCCTGTTCAAGCCCGCCGACCCCAGGGCCTTCATCGAGGTCGAGAAATCCATCGAGACGGCGCCAAAATATGCCAACTGGCGGGTCATCGGATCCCAGGCGTTGACACAGGGGCGCGTGACGGTGGAGGGACGGGAGCTACGGGTTAAATTCCGGCTCTGGGATGTGGTCGCGGAGCAGCAAATGCTCGGTCAACAATATTCAACCATCGCGTCGAACTGGCGGCGGATCGCCCACATCATCGCCGACGCCATATACAAGAGAATTACCGGCGAGGAGGGCTATTTCGACACGCGCATCGTCTACATCGCCGAGAAGGGACGCCAGGACCGCCGCGTCAAGCGTCTTGCGATCATGGACCAGGACGGGGAGAACCATCACTTCCTGACCGACGGGAGGGACCTGGTTCTGACGCCGCGGTTCTCGCCGAGCCAGCAGGAAATCACCTACATGTCCTATTTCGGGGGCGTGCCCAGGGTTTATTTGTTCAATATCGATACCAGCCGACAGGAAGTGCTGGGTGACTTTCCCGGCATGACATTCGCGCCGCGGTTCTCGCCGGACGGCAAGAAGGTGATCATGAGCATGGCCCGGGACGGCAATACCGAGATCTATACAATGGATCTCCGGACCCGCGAGGTGGGACGCCTGACCAACCATTCGGCGATCGATACCGGCCCCTACTATTCTCCGGACGGCACGCGCATCGTTTTCGAATCCGACCGCAGCGGCACCCAGCAGCTCTACGTGATGAACGCCGACGGGCGCGGCGTGAAGCGAATCAGCTTCGGCCGCGGGCGCTACGCGACGCCGGTCTGGTCGCCCCGCGGCGACCTCATCGCCTTCACGAAAATCCAGGGCGGCAAGTTCTTTATCGGCGTCATGAAGAACGACGGCACCGCGGAGCGTCTGCTCACCGACGGGTTCCTGGTCGAATCGCCGACCTGGGCGCCCAACGGCCGGGTGATCATGTTCTTCCGGGAAACCCCCGGCACCACGGACGGGCAAAAACAGTCGAAGCTCTACTCCATTGATTTAACAGGCTTTAATGAGCGCGAGGTGGTCACGCCGATGGATGCGTCGGACCCCGCTTGGTCGCCCTTGATTCCGTGAGAATCGTTCCGTATAAAGTGTTGGTGATACAAGGATTATTCCGCCTCATCGTTTCCCACGCGCCCCTGTTGCCGAGGAAATGAGGTTTCGTACGACTCCCTGGGACGCCTACCCAGCGTTCCTCCCACATTCCCGATCAAGGGGACAGAATCAATGCGTTTCAAGTCTTTAGCTTATGTTTTCGGGGCGCTCTTCATCTTGGCGGCATGCGAGTCGCCGACGATGGAAGCCGGTGATGCCGACTCCAAGGGTATGAAGAAAGAAGAAAAACCCGTTGTCGCCGCGCCGAAAAGCCGTCCGCGGCCTCCGACCGGCGCCTCCATTACCCCCGGCTCCGTCCAGGACCTGGTGGTCAATGTCGGCGATCGGGTCTTCTTCGATTTCGACAAATCCGACCTGAAGCCGGATGCGCGGGCGACGCTCGAGAAGCAGGCCGCCTGGCTCAAGAAATTCCCGGCCATCCGCGTGACGCTCGAAGGTCATGCGGATGAGCGCGGCACCCGCGAGTACAACCTCGCCCTGGGTGAGCGCCGGGCCAATTCCGCCAAGGATTTCCTGGTCGCGCTGGGTATCAACCCGAACCGGCTCCAGACCATCTCCTTCGGCAAGGAGCGCCCGGTTGCGCTCGGCAGCAACGAAGCTTCCTGGGCCCAGAACCGCCGTGCGGTGACGGTGGTGCTCTCCGGCGCCGGCAGCTAACCGGTAACGAGTATTACGACACGCCCGCGGTTCCTTGATTGGGGCCGCGGGCGCCTTGTTTTTGCCATCTTTGGTTTGCAGACTGGCCGCCCTGAACCGGCGTGAGGCGAATCGGCCCGAGGGATGAGGCGCCGGATGGGGTGCCGAATGGGGTGTAGAGGGATGGGGCGTAATATGAGCAAGTTCTCATATGGATTGATGTCGGTTTCGGCGGCGCTGGCGGTGGGGCTGCCGATTGTCCTGAGTGGCGCGGCGGTCGCGCAGGATCCGGCGGTGGATACCCTGGTCAAGCAACTCGAACGGATGGAGCGCGACATCCGCGCCCTCAGCCGCCAGGTCTATCGCGGGGAGGGCCCCCCGCCGTCGGCCGCCTCCGCGCCTGCCGGCGGCGACGCCTCGACCGCCTATGCCGCCCGGGTGCAGGCCAAGATCACCCAATTCGAAGCCGAGCTCCGCGACCTCACCGGCCAGGTGGAGGGGTTCGGCAACACGCTCCGCCGGATCAACGAGCGTCTCGACAAACTGATCGGCGACGTGGACTTCCGCTTGTCGAGCCTCGAGGCCGCCCGCACCGCCGCACCGGCTGGCGCGGCGCCGGGCCAGGCGGCTCTGCAACCGCAGCCGGCGGCGCCGGCCGCGCCGCTGGAGCTCGGCCGGATCCCCCAGAGCGTCCCTGTCAGCGCGGGCGCCGCACAGGGCGGACCGATCACCGGGAGCGGTGGTCCGCAAACCCTCGGCACCATCACCGGGTCGGACCTCGCGCGTCTCCCGCAGGCCCCGGGTTCCCCGGCGCCGGCATCGGCGCCGGCGGGCACACCGGCGCCTCAGACGCCGACGGCGCAACCCGCCGCTGCGGCGCCGGCGGCCGTGCCCGCCCCCCAACCGGCGGCGGCGCCGGCGGGAATCCTTCCCCCCGGGACACCGCGCGCCCGGTACCGGTTCGCGTTTTCGCTTCTCAGGCAAGCGGATTACGACAAGGCGGCGGCGGCCTTCGAGGAATTCCTGGGCGCCCATCCAAACGACAAATTGGCGGCCAACGCCCGCTATTGGCTGGGCGAGACCCACTATGTCCGAGGTGACTACCGCACCGCGGCCAACGAGTTCTTTACCGGGTTCCAGAAGAATCCGAAAGGCTCGAAGGCGCCCGATTCGCTCCTGAAGCTCGGCATGTCGCTGATCGGCCTCAAGCAGAACAAGGACGCCTGCGCCACCTTCGATAAGCTGGGCGCCGATTTTCCGGAACTGCCCGGAAACATCCAAAAGGTTCTGACCCGTGAGCGCGCCCGCGCCGAGTGCGGATAGTCTCGCGCCTCCCCGCCACCCTTCTTCCCCCGGCCTCGCAAGTCCGCTGACGGAGGCCGAATTCGACGCGGCCCTGGCGAGGCTCGGACCTTGGGAAGACCGGCCGCGGTTGGTGGTCGCCGTCTCCGGCGGGCCGGACAGCCTGTGCCTGACCCTGCTGGCGCACGAATGGGCCGCGGTCCGGGGAGGCGAGGTCATTGGGCTGACGGTGGATCACGGGCTTCGGCCCGATTCGGCGGCCGAGGCGAACCGGGTGGGCGGATGGCTCGGCGCGCGAGGGATTCGGCATCAAATTCTGAACTGGCGCGGCGACAAGCCGGGTACCGGCATCCAGGAGGCGGCGCGTCACGCCCGTTACCGATTGTTGAACCAATGGGTGCGGGACCATGGCTGCCTCCATCTGCTGTTGGCGCACACGCGCGACGATCAGGCGGAAACCTTCGTCATGCGCTTGGGACGGGGAAGCGGTCTAAGGGGGCTGGCGGCCATGCCGGCGGTCTCCTATGGCGCCGATGCGCGTTTACTCCGCCCGTTGCTGGGTTTTCGCAAGTCCCGGCTCATGGCGACGCTGCGGGATCGGGGCCAACACTGGATCGACGATCCGTCCAACGACGATATCCGGTTTGAACGGGTGAGAACCCGCGGCTTTCTGGCCCGCCTCGAAAACGGCGGATTTCCCATCCATCGGCTGGGCGATGCCGCAACGGCCGCAGGCGGGATCCGCATGCGCCTGGATCGTCATTGCGCGCGCGCCCTGGCGCATACCGTGGCGATGAGGGGCGGGGAACACGCCCTCATCGATCGGGAGCGCTTTGCGCGCCTGCCGGAGGAAATCCAAAGACAGGTGATCGGGCGGCTTCTGGCCGCCGTCGGCGGCGCGCCGTATGAGCCCCGCGGCGAGAAGCTGGAGCGGTTGCTGACCGGCCTTCGGCGGCCCGATTGGCGGGGTGCGACTCTCGGCGGCTGCCGATTGTCCCCCCACGGGCCCGGTATCCGCGTCACCCCCGAAGGTCCGCGAAAATCGGCGGGCCGGGACCAAAATTCCCCTATTTCCGGCGCCGGCGATCCGGGGTATAACCCCGGACGATCTGGGAAAGTCCGACGCAACACGGTGGCCGCGAATACTACCGGCCCGGGACCACTGGCGACACCCTTGTGTGAGACCAGGCTTTACCTTGCCAACCGCGATTCCTAGACTATTTGTATGGCGAAGGAATTTGCGGGTTTTTTTGAAGGCCCCGGCGGAGCAAACGGCGCGGCGCCCGAGGATCGGACGAATCGCGGAGCGGCTGCGGACAGAGAAGGAATGAAACGTTGAACTTCAGGAAAAACATGGCGGTGTGGGTCATCATCGGGCTGCTCGTCTTCGTCCTGTTCAATCTGTTCCAAAGCGCGCCGACATCCGGACCGCAGCAGCAGATGCCGTATTCGGATTTCGTGGCCGCGGTCGAGCAGGGCCAGGTTTCCGAGGTTACCATCCAGGGCAACAACATTTCCGGCCGGTTCGAGAACAATCAGGCCTTCCGGACCTACGCGCCGGACGACCCCAACCTGATCAGCAACCTGTCGGCCAAGGGCGTTCGCATCGAGGCACGGGCGCCGGAAAACGAAGGCCATTCGCTGATCAACATCCTGATTTCCTGGTTCCCGATGCTGCTCCTGATCGGCGTCTGGATCTTCTTCATGCGCCAGATGCAGTCCGGCGGCGGCAAGGCCATGGGCTTCGGCAAATCCCGGGCCCGGATGCTCACCGAAAAGACCGGCCGGGTGACTTTCGCCGATGTGGCCGGTATCGACGAGGCCAAGACCGAGCTCGAGGAAATCGTCGAGTTCCTGAAGGATCCGGCCAAGTTCCAGCGTCTCGGCGGCAAGATCCCGAAGGGCTGCCTGCTGGTCGGGCCCCCCGGCACCGGCAAGACCCTGCTGGCCCGCGCCATCGCCGGCGAGGCCAACGTGCCGTTCTTCACCATTTCCGGTTCCGACTTCGTCGAGATGTTCGTCGGCGTCGGCGCGAGCCGGGTCCGCGACATGTTCGAGCAGGGCAAGAAGAACGCGCCGTGCATCATCTTCATCGACGAATTGGACGCGGTCGGCCGCCATCGCGGCGCCGGTCTCGGCGGCGGCAACGACGAACGGGAGCAGACCCTCAACCAGCTGCTGGTCGAGATGGACGGTTTCGAGAGCAATGAAGGCGTGATCCTGATCGCCGCGACTAACCGTCCCGACGTCCTCGACCCCGCGCTGCTGCGCCCCGGCCGGTTCGACCGTCAGGTGGTGGTGCCCAACCCGGACATCCTGGGCCGCGAAAAGATTCTCAAGGTGCATATGCGCAAGGTGCCCCTGGCGCCCGATGTGGACGCCAAGGTCATCGCGCGGGGAACGCCCGGCTTCTCCGGCGCCGATCTCGCCAACCTGGTCAATGAAGCCGCGTTGCTGGCGGCGCGGGCGGGCAACCGCATGGTGACCATGTCCGAGTTCGAGTCCGCCAAGGACAAGGTGCTGATGGGCACCGAACGCCGGTCCATGGTGATGACCGAGGACGAGAAGAAGCTCACCGCCTACCACGAGGCGGGTCATGCCATCGTGACGCTGAACGTTCCCAAGGCGGACCCGCTGCACAAGGTGACCATTATTCCCCGCGGCCGCGCCCTGGGCGTCACCATGTCGCTGCCGGAACGGGACCGCTATGCCTATTCCAAGGTCGAACTGGAATCCCTGCTGGCAATCATGTTCGGCGGCCGGATCGCGGAGGAACTGATCTTCGGCGAGGAAAACGTCACCACCGGCGCCGGCAACGACATCCAGCAGGCGACCGAACGGGCGCGCCGGATGGTCACCGAGTGGGGCTTCTCCGACAAGCTCGGTCCGCTGCGCTACACCGACAACGAGGAAGAAGTGTTCCTCGGCCATTCCGTGGCGCGCCAGCAGAACATCTCCGATGAAACCGCCGCGATGATCGATTCCGAAGTGCGACGCCTCATCGACGAGGCCGAAAGCGTGGCCCGCAAGGTCCTCACCGAAAAGGGCGATGATCTAGAGGTGCTCGCGCAGGCTCTGCTCGAATATGAGACGCTGTCCGGAGAGGAGGTCGACGCGCTGCTCCGCGGCGAGCCCGTCTTCCGGCCCGACGCGTCGGACGACGAGCCGACCGGCTCCGAAGGGGCCCGGAGCTCCGTCCCGTCCAGCGGCGCCGCGCCCAAGAAGGACAAGGGCAACCCCGGCGACCTCAACCCGGAGCCGCAACCCGGCACTTGACCGGCCCTCGAACACTGCCGAAAGAATTCGCGGGCGCGGCCATGACCGCGCCCGTTCTCATGGGGATCGTCAACGTCACTCCCGACAGCTTCTCCGAGGGCGGCGAAACCGCGGGCGCCGAGGCGGCCGTTGCCCGCGGGCTGGAACTCGCCGGGCAGGGGGCGGCGATCATCGACGTCGGCGGCGAATCGACCCGCCCAGGCGCCGGGCCGGTAGCCATCGAAGAAGAGCTCCGGCGGGTCACGCCGGTGATCGGCGCGCTGGCGGCGGAGGGCATTTGCGTTTCCGCCGATACCCGGCATGCCCGGGTGATGGAGGCCGCATTGACCGCCGGCGCCCGGGTGATAAACGACGTGACCGCGCTCGGTGGCGACGACCGCGCCATGTCGGTGGCGGCGGCCTCGGACGCCGGCATCGTATTGATGCACATGAAAGGCGAGCCCGGCACCATGAACGTCCGGCCGGTCTACGGGGACGTGGTCTCCGAGGTCCGGGATTATCTGAGCGGACGCATCGAGGCGTGTCTGGCGGCCGGCATTTCGGAAAAGCGATTGGCCATCGATCCGGGCATTGGTTTCGGCAAGCACATGCCCGACAATTTCCGGCTGATCGAGAAGCTCGAGGTATTGTGCGAGCTCGGCCTTCCGGTGCTGGTCGGCGTCTCGCGGAAGATCGGCAAGGCGCCGGACCCAAGGGACCGGCTTGCCGAGTCCCTGCACTGGGGCCGGATGGCGGTGGATAACGGCGCCGCCATCCTCCGGGTGCATGATGTGGCGGAAACGGCCGAAGCCCTTGGCGGGCGGGCCTGAGCGGGCGGGCCTGAGCGGCCGGTAACGCTCTGAAAGATTTTGTTATCTGACCCGGCGCCTGCGATGTAATAGAACCACTACAGGGAATTCAGCCCGGCGACGGGCGGGGACGAACATTCATGAACAGACGCCTGTTCGGCACCGATGGCATCCGGGGGACCGCCAACAGCGAGCCGATGACCGCCGAAACCGCATTGAGGGTCGGCATGGCGGCCGGGCTGCATTTCAGCCGCGGCGCGCACCGGCACCGGGTGGTGATCGGCAAGGATACGCGGCTGTCGGGCTACATGATCGAGCCGGCCCTGACCGCCGGCTTTGTCGCCGCGGGGATGGACCCGATCCTGGTCGGGCCGATGCCGACGCCCGCCGTGGCCATGCTGACCCGGTCCTTGCGCGCCGATCTGGGCGTCATGATTTCGGCGTCGCACAATCCCTACCACGATAACGGCATCAAGCTGTTCGGCCCGGACGGATTCAAGCTCAATGACGGGACCGAGGCCGAGATCGAAGCCCGGATGGAAAACGGGGTGTCCGGCGACCTCGCGAATCCGGAAAATCTGGGCCGCGCGCTGCGGCTCGACGACGCCCTCGGGCGCTATACGGAATTCGTCAAGCAGACCCTGCCCCGGGGTCAGACGCTGACCGGCCTCAAGGTGGTGGTCGACTGCGCCAACGGCGCCGCCTACAGGGTCGCCCCGACGGTGCTGTGGGAGCTGGGGGCCGAGGTGGTGCCGGTCGCCGTCCAGCCCGACGGCTACAACATCAACAGGAATTGCGGCTCGACCCACCCGAGCCTGGTGTCGGAACAGGTGATCGCCCACGGCGCCGACATCGGCCTCGCTCTGGACGGCGACGCCGACCGGGTTTTGATCGTCGACGAAAACGGCGCGCTCGTGGACGGCGACCAGCTGATGGGCCTGATCGCCCGGTCGTGGCAGCAGGCCGGCCGGCTGGCGGGCGGCGGCATCGTCGCGACGGTGATGTCGAACCTGGGGCTGGAACGCTACTTGACGAATCTCGGCATCGGCTTTGCCCGCACCCAGGTGGGCGACCGCTACGTGGTGGAGGAAATGCGGGCCATGGGCCGCAACCTCGGCGGTGAGCAGTCGGGCCACATCATCATGACCGACTACACCACCACCGGCGACGGTATTGTCGCGGCGCTCCAGGTCTTGAGCGTGCTGGTCCAAGGCGATGCGCCCGCCAGCCGGGTCTGCCGGGTCTTCGATCCGCTGCCGCAGGTCCTCAAGAGCGTGCCCATCAACGGTGAGGATCCCATGGGCGCCGACAGCGTGAAGGCGGCCATCGCCGAGGCCGAAGCAGCGCTTGAAAATACCGGGCGCCTGCTGATCCGGAAGTCCGGCACCGAACCGCTGATCCGGGTGATGGCCGAGGGCGAGGATGCGGGCCTGGTCGGCAGGATCGTCGATGATCTTGCGCACCAAATCGCCGAAGCCGGCTGAGCGGCCA
>CAZUGT010000252.1:0-13323 GCA_964620095.1 uncultured Rhodospirillaceae bacterium
CACCTCGGCGGCGTAGGCATAGGCCATGGAGCCGCCGATGGCGCCGCCCCGGAACTTCTTGGTGCCGTGGCTTTCGGGGAGGGTGTCGAAATTGCCCTTCACGGTGATCGTGCCGGTGCCCTCGAGCGCCGCCATCACCACTTCTTCGAAGGTCAGGCCTTCGTCCTGACTGGCGGCCCGGTAGACCTCGCCCAGACACTCGATGTCTTCGGGCCTGGCGTCGAGTTTTTTCGCCGCCGCGTCGATCAGGATCGTCTTCAGGTTTTGCGCCGCCTCGATGGAGGCGTTGCCGACCATATAGGTGATCCGCGACGAGTAGGCGCCGTTGTCCTTGGGCACCAGCTTGGAATCGCCCGAGTGAACCTGGAAGCGGGTCATGTCGAGCCCCAGCACCTCGGCGGCGCACTGGGCGACCATGGTCGATGAGCCTTGACCGATTTCCGGGGCGCCCGTCAGCACCGTAATGGACGCGTCCCAATCCAGTTTCAGGTGAACCGTGGCGTGGGGCTCGCCGGTCCAGTTGACCGGCTTGGAGGCGCCGCAGGGATAGTGGGCGCATCCGACGCCCAGGCCGCGGTACTTGCCGTCATCGCCTTTGCCCAGTTTGCCGCGCTTCTCCTTCCAGCCGGATTCCTTCTCGACGATATCGAGGGCTTCGGGCAGGCCGTACGAGTTGATGAACATCTCGTTCAAGGTTTCGTAGGGCTCCTTGAGCAGGTTCTTTCGCCGTACCTCGATGGGGTCGAGGCCGAGCCCGATGGAAAGCTCGTCCAAAATCGCTTCGAACCCGTAGCGCACATCCACCGTTCCGTGGCCGCGCATGGCGCCCGGCGGCGGGGTGTTGGTCAACACCCGGAGGCCGTTGTAGCGGACCGCATCCAGCTGATAGATGCCGTTGATCAGCGAGCCCGCGTAGAGAATGGTCACGATACCGTAGCCGCCATAGGCGCCGCCACGCTGGATAGCCCGGCAGTCGACGGCGGTGATGGTGCCGTCCCTCTTCATCCCGACCTTCAGCCTGACGTCGGTCTCGGGCCGGCCGCGGTGGGTGATGAAGGTCTCCTCGCGGTTGACCACCAGACGCACGGTGCCCTTGGCCTTGCGGGCGAGGAGGGCGCAGATCAGCTCCACGTTCAGGCACTCGGTCCGGCAGCCGAACCCGCCGCCGATATGAGGCTTGATCATCCGGATGCGGGACTGGTCCATCTTGAGGGTCTTGGCCAGCATCAGGTGGACGTAGAACGGCACCTGGGTGGAGGCGCGAACCGTCATGTAGTCCCGCTCGGCGTCGTATTCGGCGATCGCCGCATGGGGTTCGGACTGGACCTGGCAAATCTCCGCGCAATTGTACTCGCGTTCCAGGACGAGATCGGCGTCGGCAAATCCGCCGTCCACGTCGCCGAGATCGTAATCCACGTCCCGTTCGATATTGCCTTCCCGGTGCTCGTGCAACGAGACGGCGTCGGGGGCCATGGCTTCCTCGGAGGTGAAGTAGGCGGGGAGTTCCTCGTACTTGAACTCGATCAGGTCGAGGGCCTTCTGCGCGGTCTCCACATCCACCGCCGCCACGGCGGCGACGGGCTCGCCGCGGTACCGCACCCGTTCCCGGGCCATGGGGTATTCGTATCGGGCAATGGGGAGCACGCCGAACCCCTCGTCGCAGTCGTCGCCGGTGACCACGCCCAGTACGCCCTCCAGCGCTTCGGCCTTGGAGGTATCCACCTCGATGATGTCGGCGTGGGCGACGGGGCTCCGGAAAATCCGGCCGACCATGTGGCCGTAGGGGATGAAATCGGCGGAGTAGAGCGCCTTGCCGGAGACTTTTTCCGGGCCGTCGATCAGCGGTCGCGGAACGCCGATGACCTTCGCCGGTTTGACGTCCTTTTTGATCTCGTTCATGCCGCGGCCTCCTTGTCGCGCCCGGCAAGCTCATCGGCGGCGAAATGGACCGCCTCGAGAATTTTCACGTAACCGGTGCAACGGCAGATGTTGGCGGCGAGGCCCGCCCGGATGTCATCGTCGGTCGGGTTGGGGTTGTCACGCAGTAGGCCTTCGGCGGCCATCACCATGCCCGGCGTGCAGAATCCGCATTGGGCGCCCAGCTTTTCGTTGAAGCCGCGTTGGATCGCGGCCAGCCGGCCCACGGTATCGAGGCTCTCGATGGTCTCGATTTCGGTGCCGTCGCAAACCGCGGCGAGGGTGAGGCAGGCGTGGCGTGGCTCGCCGTCGATCAGGACCGTGCAGCAGCCGCACTCGCCGCCGTCGCAGCCGATCTTGGTCCCCGTGAGGCCCACGGTCTCGCGCAGAAAATCCACCAGCAGCATATTGTCGGGGACGAAATCCCGCCGCGGCCGCCCGTTCAGGGTACAGCGCACGGTCGATTGTTTCGCGTCATCACTCATGATCCAAGATCCCGTAGCTGGTCCGGTTCGCGGACCGGATTTTTAAATTGTTTGGTAGACGAACAATATGCGATGCATCATATTCAAGCCGCTCCGACAGAACAACCACAATTCAACTGCGATTACCCGTGACTCCCCATACCGAGGTTCCGTTTTCCTACCGCCGCCGGGTCCGGTGGGGCGATTGCGACCCCGAGGGCATGATCTACACGGTCCGGGTCTACGACTACCTGCTGGAGGCGCTCGAAGCATGGTACCTGAAGGTGCTGGGCCTCGATTTCGGCGGGCTGAAGTACGAGCGGCACATGGCCATGCCGAGCGTGAGGCAGGAATGCCAGTTCCTGAAGGCCTTGAAGCCGGGCTGCGAAGTCGATCTCCACGTTTTCGTCGAACGCCTGGGCAACGCCTCGATCAGCTTCATCGTCGATGCGGTGGGAGATGACGGGAGCCATTATCTCAGGTTCAATCACACCGCCTGCTTCATTACCCTGGACGGGTTCAAGCCGGTGCGGCCGCCCGATGACTTCCGGGAAAACATCGAGGCCTATCGGGCGGCCGGCAAACGCATGACTTAGAGGGGAGAACACCATGTCACTCGAAGACTTTCAGTCGCTCATCGGCGAGGTTACCGGCGCGATTTCCGGCAAGGAAATATCCGGCGCGCTGGCCGACGAACTCAACGCCCGGTTTCCCGCCGACGGCGAAACGTTCAAATCCATCCAGGCGGCCTGCGAGGCGGCGGTGGCCGAGGGGTGGATGTGCGACCGGGAGATGGGCGGCATTGGGTTCGGCCGGGTGATCAAGGATATCGACGGGTTCTCCGTCGATGTGGTCCGGATGAAGGATGTGGTCGGCCCGCACCACCGCCATCCCAATGGCGAGGTGGACATGGTGATGCCCCTGTCGGGCGATGCCGAATTCGACGGCAGCGGCGCCGGCTGGGTGGTCTACGGGCCGGGCTCGGCGCACAAGCCGACGGTCTCAGGCGGCGAGGCACTTGTCCTCTATCTGCTGCCCGGCGGCGCCATAGAATTCACCGGCCAGGATTGATCCGCCCACCTAGCGCCAGAACCCCTCCCGGTCCACCTGATGCAGCGCCGTCATCTCGGCCTCGCCGGGGGCGGGCGTTTCGGTCATGCCGGGGGCCGTCTTCAGCTCCCAGCCGGTGTTCTCGATCACCTCGTCCGCCGTGTGGCCGGGATGCACGCTCGACAGGTGAAGCTCGTTCGCGGGTCCGTGGGGCCGGAGGACCGCCTTGTCGGTAATCACGGCGGCAGGGCCGCCGGCGGCGATACCGGCCTCGGCCCGTCCGCCCTCGCCGTCGATGTAGCCGGGGGACGTGATGTACGAGACCCGCTCCACCAGACGGCGCTTCTCGTGGTTCATGATGGCGATCAGCCGTTTCGACATGGCGGCGATGTCCGCCGCGCCCCCGGAGCCCGGCAGTTTCACCCGGACGTCCTCGTGGCCGCCGATATAGGAGGTGTTGATGTTGCCCCACTTGTCGATTTCCGCGCCGCCGATGAAGCCCGTATCGACCCGGCCCGCCTGCAGGTGTCCCATCACCTGGATCAGTCCGGTGGTCCACGCCGCGTTCCGCTGATTGGCGGGATCGCACATGGTGTAGAGGGTTTCCTCCGCCGGCGCGTCGCGCACCACGCCGCCCTCGAACATGCCGACCGCGTTGGGGGCGTGGGTCAGCCGGGCGACGCCGTAGGCGGTGATCGGCAGGCGCATCCCGACGAACACCAGCTCGCCGTCACGAATCTCACGCGCAGCCGCAATAATCATCAGCTCTTGGGTGGAATAGTCGGCCATATCGCGTAGGTATTTGTTGTTTCTTGTTTGTTTCTACTCGGCGGCGTAATTGGCGGGAGCCGCGTTCCGGCTGCCGGCGATCTTGAGCGCCGACAACCGGTCGCCGAGCTTTTCCGCATAGCCGGGCGCGCCCTCGACGGCGAACACCCACTCATCGAGCCAGGCCTTGTAGCCGTCCACGTCACGGGAGCGCGCGTGATAATCGTTGAAGAAGGCGTTGTCCCGCTGCCAGCGTCCGGTAAGCGGGGCGGGGTGGGTGCCCGCCGGCACGTGGCAGACGGCGGCGACGCGGAATCCCGGCACCAGGACCCGCGAGGGGTCGGACGAAATCACATCCGGTTCGACGATCTCGTCGGCGACGATGATCACCCGTTCGGCGGCCAGCGCCGCCTCCTGGGCGAGGCCCGACGAGCCCCAATAATGATTGTTGCCCGCCGCATCGGCCCGCTGAACGCCCAAAATCGCGACGTCCGGCTTCACCGGCGGCACCAGGACCACCGGCTCGGTCTCGGTGGAAAAGGGGTTGGTCGCCATCTTGAAGGCCGGGTTGGAGTTGATGATGTCCGAGCCCAGGATCGAGCGTACCGGCGCGTAAGGCAGCCCATAGGCGCCGGCGAACAGGGCCATGCCGATGGTGAAGTTGGAATAGTCGTTGATGTCCAGGGCATGCGGAATCTGCTTCTCCGCGGCCCGTCGGTAGTTGTGGCCGAGCCCGCCGGAAACATTGCCGACCCAGGCGCCGGTCACCGCGCCGACGCAGCCCGCGCCGATCAGCATGTCCGTGGACGCATCCGAGATGGGGGCGATCATCTCCAGGTTTTTCTTTCCCTGACGGATGATCTCGTAGGTGGCGGCGAAGGGAATGGCGGTCTCGAGCGAGGCCCCGATGACGACGCCGTCGCCGTCCCGGACCAAGTCTCGGACCGCGTCACTCAAAGAGAAAATTTTTTCAATCATTTCTGATATTTACAAACCTTATCTCAAGCGAAATCTCTGAATTTTTCCGGTCGCCGTCTTTGGCAGGTCGTCGACGAAGTTGAACCAGCGCGGATACTTGTAGCGGGCGAGACCGTCCTTGCAGTGATTGAGCAATTCGTCCGCCAGATCGTCGCCCGCATCCGAAGCCTCGTTCAGGACAACGAAGGCCTCGGGCTTGATCAGATCGTCGTCGTCGGCCCGCCCCACGACGGCGGCCTCCAGCACCTTGGGATGCTCGGAGAGTTTCAATTCGATCTCCACCGGCGAGACCCAGATGCCGCCTACCTTGAGCATGTCGTCGGACCGCCCGTGACAGGTAAAGAAGCCGTTCTCGTCCCGCTCGTAGGTATCGCCGGTGACGATCCACCCGTCCTTGAGGGAGGCGGCGGTCTTTTCGGGATTTCGCCAGTATTCCCGGAGCAGCGAGTCGCCCCTGATCATCAGCCCGCCCGCCTCGCCGCCGGGGACGTCATTGCCGTCGTCATCGACGATCCGCGCCTCGTAACCCGGCACCAGCTTGCCCGACGCGCCCGGCTTGATGTCGCCCGGCCGGTTGGAGATGAAGATGTGCAGTATTTCCGTGGTGCCGATGCCGTCCAGGACGTCGATGCCGACCCGCTCTCTCCAGCGATCCAGTATATCCGGGGGCAGGGCCTCGCCGGCGGAGACGCAGAGCCTGAGCGACGACAGATCCGGTGATGCACCTCCCTCCAACGCCTTCAATTGGGCCGCATAGAGGGTGGGGACGCCGAAGAAGATGGTGGGCTTGAACGCCTCGATGGTGTCGTGCATGCCCTGGGGCGTCGGCGCGGCGGCGAACAACACGGCGGTCGAGCCCATCCACAGGGGGAAGTTCATCGCATTGCCGAGGCCGTAGGCGAAGAACAGCTTGGCCGCGGACAACACCACATCGTCTTCCCGCCAGCCGAGGACGCCGACGGCGTACTGCTCGCAGGTGACAGGGATATCCCGGTGGACGTGGACCACGCCCTTTGGGTTGCCGGTCGAGCCCGAGGAATAGAGCCAGAAGCAATCGTCCATGGGGCCGGAGGCGGCGGCTTCGACGTCTGCCGAGGCCGCCCCGATCTTGCCGGCCAGGGTTTCGCCGTCTCCGTCGACCCGCAGGACGACCGCGGGCTTGTGCGGACTGTCATCCACGGCGGGTTCCACCTCGCCGGCGAATTCCGGCGAGTAGATCACGCCCGCGGCTTCGGCGTTCTCGATCATGAAGGCATAGTCCTTGGCCCTGAGCAGGGTGTTCAACGGCACGGGGATCACGCCCACCTTGATGGCGCCGTAGAACAGATAGACGAACTCGTGACAGTCCTTGACCATCATCAGCATGCGCTCGCCGGGCTCGAGACCCAGTTCGAGTAGCGCGTTGGCGGTTCGGTTCACGTTTTCGGCCAGCTCGGCAAAGGTAATGTCGCGGCCCGTCTGCGCCTCGCGGAAGGCGACCTTGCCTCCGCGTCCGTCGGCCAGATGGCGGTCGATCATGTAGACCGCGCAGTTGAAGGTTTCGGAAAAATCGAGTGTCGCCGGCGAAGCCGAGCGGTCGATGGTGACCGTATGGTCTGTCACCTTTGCCCTCCTGGTTCTGTCCTCTTGCCTGGGGAAGTTTGGCCCGGAATCGCGCGCCCTGCAATGCCGGCTGAAGCGATGGAAAACAAAACCCCAGCGTTCAATTCCGGCCCGACCAGATTGTCCTCGGCCGATGGAGCGGCTAAGAATTACGTCCAAGATTCCAACTCGTTTTCCAGATTCATTTTTCAAGGTCGCATTTCGAGCCGATTTATTTCTTCCGGGGGAAAATTCAGTGGACCAATTTACTGCCGAGGACGAGGGTGGCGACGGCCCCGCCGCCCGCGACATTCCGACACCCGATGAATTGAAGAGCCGTGCGCTGGCGCTGGCGCCGGAAATTCGCGAGCGCGCCGCCCGGTGCGAGGCCGAACGCCGCCTCCCCGAGGAGACCGTGCGGTCGTTGCATGAGACCGGCCTGTTCAACGTGATCAAGCCCAAGGCCTATGGCGGCTACGAGATGGGGTGGGACGTGTTTTGCGAGCTGGCCATGATCCTGTCCCGTGCCTGCGGGTCCACCGGGTGGGTGTACAGCGTCGTCGGCCAGCACGCACTGATCATGAACCGGTTCGGCATCGACGCCATGGACGATATCTGGCGCGAAAACCCCGACGCCCTGATGTCTTCGTCCAAGCACCTCAAGGGCGGCTTCAGGAAAGTGGACGGCGGCTACGTGGGCAGCGGGATCTCCACCTTCTCGAGCGGGTGCCTGCATTCGGACTGGGTGCTCATCGGCGGCGCGCCCGTCGACGGCGAGGACAAACCCATCGGCGCCATCGTCAAACAGAGCGAAATCGAGATCCTGGATACCTGGGACGCCCTTGGCCTGGCGGGAACCGGCAGCCACGACATCAAATTCGACAACGTCTTCGTGCCCGGGCACCGGGTGCGTTCCCCGGGCAGGAAACCGTCGGGCGGCGTTGTCGACATGCCCGCGTTTCGCATCACCGCGCCCGGCGGGCCTTTCTCGCTGGCCTCGGTGATGGTCGGCCTGGCCAGAGGCGCCGTGGACGACTTCGTCGAGACGACCCGGTCGCGCTCCTCCCGTTTCGGCGCCCCGATCGCCGATTTCCAGAGCATGCAGATGCGAATCGGGGAGTCGGCGGTGGAAGTGGACGCCGCGGAGACCCTGCTGCGCAGCCACGTGAAGAAAGTCATG
Organism: uncultured Rhodospirillaceae bacterium; assembly: GCA_964620095.1. GTDB lineage: Bacteria > Pseudomonadota > Alphaproteobacteria > Rhodospirillales > UBA2165 > JAJDXO01. Next base: position 7,939 of record CAZUGT010000252.1, read on the forward strand.
GCGCAGCTGGAAAAGGCGCCGCCGCCCACCGGCGCGGGCGGGATCGATTTCTCCCCCGGCGGCAAGGCGCCGTTTCCGCCGGAGCGGGGCCCGGAAATCCTGGCCAACGCCTTCGTGGCCCAACTGGCCCTGAAAGCCATCGACCGGGTTTTCTACGCGGCGGGCGCCAGCCAGATGGTCGGCGGCGGTTTTCTGGAGCGCTGTTTCCGCGACGCCCAGACCGGCAGCCGGCAGTTCGGACTGAACTGGGATATCGCCCGCACCAATGGCGGCCGGGCGCTGCTGGGGCGCTAGCCTGATCGGGAGCGGTCGGCTAGCGCGGCTCGAACTCGCGCACCCCGGTCTGCGCCTTCACCGCTTCAGCCTCACCAAGGTAGCGGTCATCGAGCGGGACACCGGACGCATCTGCGATCCGCGTAAAGCCGTGAAATCCGGCAACCACAGCGCAGGCGTCGAGATAGCCCGCAGGCCCCAGCGCGTCGATCAATTGGGGGCGTAACCCTGCCGCACCTTCCGCATATCGGAGGACTACTGCCTCGGCGAATTCGAGCAGCAAATCCTGGTGCGGCACCGTGCCCTCGGCGCTCTCACCCGACAGGGATGTCAATTCAAACTCGGCGCCCGTATCTTGGACGCTCGCACGGAGCATCATTGCGTGCGAGGTGGTTCAGTACATGCACTGATGCAGCGCCGACGTCCGTCCTGCCAATATCTCAATCTGAGTCCGGCTGATCGCGCGCACCTTAGTGTCTGTATTGCGGATTTCGTCCATCGGGATGTAGTGCGGCTCGCCCAATGCCCACAGCGCGCGCTTGCTGTCCGGCACGAGGGACAGGGCCTGATGAACGCCGCCGGCCGTCGCGCCATAGAGGGGGCCGTCGCTCTCACTGACGTCCTCCAGCTTGACGACGGCGACCCAGGCATCGGATTTCTTCGCCCCCGGCGGTCGGTAGCCGGTGGGCTCGCCGTCCCGCGATTCGGGCAGGACAGTTGCCTTAACGTCGGCAGCCCAGGCAAAGGCGTCCATCATCTTGGTCATGGCAACCAGGCCGACGATTTCTATGTAGGCGCCCTCGCTCAATCCGTCGGCCATCAGCCCATCGACCCAGGATGCAGACAGGCGGCCGGAATCGGTCGCAATCCGGTGGATCTGTTCGACCACCACATCGTCCAGCTCGCCCAGGTGGTCGTGTTGTCCGCCAACGGCCAGTGGCGAGAGCGCCTCCTTGCGGGCCCGGCAAAATACGCACTGATCCGCCTGCCGGGTTTCTCGGACGACGGCGAGGCGCTCGGCACCGGTCAGCCAAGTGCCCGGGCCGGCGATCCAGCCCCACGCCTGGGCATGGGCGTCGAGAAGATCGTCCCGGGCAAGACCGCGCAGATTGTCCATGGTCTCAACGCCGAGCAGCGTTTCCATAGAGGGCATATCGGGCATCAACCGCCTCCCCATCACCAAATCATTGAGGCAAAAGCCTAGTCTCGCCGATGTTACGGGTAAAGAAGGAGATCGTGCGGACCGGTGATGGTCGCCTAAAGACGCTCCAACTGCCCGCCGGAGTAGAACGTGCCCACATGGTTGCCGCGGGTAATGGGCAGCAGGTGGGATGGATAGCCGCGGCTGTGATGGATGGTGATCCTTGACGCCTCGGAACGGCTCAGGTGTCCGATGCTGATGGCGTGGAGCAGGTTTTCCGGCTTCTCGTCGTCGGCGCACTTGATCCGAAGTCCGATGCTTTCGCCGGGTTTGAGCTCGATCCCATAAGGCCGGATCTCGATATTGTACTCGACCACCTCACCCGGCGGCACCGGGTCCCGTTCCGTATGCGTGTGATAGGGCTGCCAGGGCCGGGACTTCTCCATATCCAGCGCCCGCTGGGAGCCGCGAAGCCAGCTCCGGGTCAGCAGGCTTTCATTTCCGTCCCGCGTCCCGGTGCAGCAAAGAGACGAACCACAGGACTTCCTCCGCGTCGGTTTCCGCATGGAGGTTCAGCGCGATGGGGCCGCACACCTCGGCGGTTTCCACCACGGCACCGGTCCAGAAGACCGCCTCGCCGTGGGAGTCCGGGTGCTCTTGGGGCGCTAGCCGCTGGATTTCGAGGCCGCCGTTCCACCCATGCCGTCCTTGCACTACAGTCTCTTTACCAGCGAGGGAGGTACGGATGGCGGCATATGTCGTTTACACGATGCACGAACTGAAGGACCCGGCGTTGTTTGCCGAATACAGGAAGGCCATCGCCCCGACCATCCCGGCTCATGGCGGGCGCAGAAAAGCCGCCGCCGGCGCGTTCGAGGTTGTCGAAGGCGAGTGGCCGGGCGTGATGGTCACCATCCTGGAGTTCGACGACAAGGAGACCATCAGGCGCTGGTACAACTCCGACGAGGTCAAGCCGGTCATGGAGATGCGCCAAAAGGCCGCGGATGGGAGCCTGATTATCGTCGAAGGGGTCTAGGGTACGGACTCTGCCAAGCCTCAGCCCGGATAAACCAGTTCTATCCGCTGCCCGGCGCCGTCGATGCTGACCCCCTGGGCCCATTGTTGGGAATAGGGGGTGCGGGGCAGGAAATCGTCGAGGTTGAGCCATAGCCGCCACAGGGTCCGTTTGCGCTCCGGCTCGGGCCAATCCTCGAACGCCGTGCGGGTATGCAGCACGGTGTAGTTGTTGCAAAACTGGATGTCGCCGCGCTTGAGTTCCATTTCGGCATGGATCTCCTCGGCGATTCCTTCCATCACCTGAATGCCTTCGAGTTGAGCCGGCGTGATATCCGGCGCTTCATCCAGGGCGTGACCCTTCATGATGTGCTGGGGACCGAAGGAGATCGACAGCGTGCCGTCGGTGAAGTTGAACACCGGGCTCTCGTAGTAGGGATCCTCGCCGGAATTGGTCTCGGCATGTTTGGTCCAGCAATAGGGTTGCTGCATGACGTCCACCAGATCGGGCCGGCGTCTCAGCAGCTCGTTGTAGGCGGCATAGCTGCTGGTGAGTTTCGAAAGCCCGCCCGATTTTGCTTCGTTGATGCACAGCAGGCAGACCAGATCCGTCTGGTCGCAGTGATAATCCATGGTCGCGCTGGTCTGATAGCCCCGGTGCTTGGGGTCGTCGTAATCCTTCCCGGTATCGAGGACGTGACCGATCATGTCGCCTTCCGGGTTGTTGGACTGCGCGACGCCGAGATGCTGGCCCATTCCCCAATAGATCACGGCCGCTTCGAGCAGGGTCAGATCGTCCATCGGCAGGCCGCGATAGAGGGCGACGCCGAGACCCTCCCGGACCTGGGGCAGAATCTCGTCTCTCACCCGCTCGCCGAAGGGCCCGAGGTCGAAGGCGTCGGCACGCATGGTGAGAAGCTTGTCGGGATCGCCGTCGAGGCCCGCGGCAACCCGCCTCGCCATGGCCGTCAGATGATCCAGCTCTTCGCCGGTCGCGGTGTAGCGCCAGGCCGTGCTCGCTTCGAACTCCTTGCCGGTCCATGCCGCCATATCGGCGACCGGTTCTCCGGCGACCACCCGGCCTCGGGTGCGGCCGGTCGTTCCAGCGGCTTCGTCGGGCATGGCTGTGTCCTCCAACACATAAATCGTAAGAACTCTTACGATATGCCGTTCGGCGCCGAAGAGTCAAGGCCGGTAATGACGACCGGTTTGTGTCGCAAACAGAGTGCGTCATGGCCGGGCGCCACTGGACCGGCTTTGCCGGGCCAGCCGGCAAAGTGGCCCGGCCATCCACGTGTGCAGATGACCGCCAATGCGTGGATGCCCGTGTCAAGCACGGGCATGACGAGCCTATTTGATGCGCCCATCTCCCCCGGGCCTACTCCGCCGAAGTAGCCTTCGGCTACGAAGGCTGGAAGGGAGAAGGATGCGAAAGTTGTCGCCCAGCGCACCGAAGCCCGGTTAGAGTAGGAGAGGAGGCGAACCATGAACCTCGGTCTTGAAAACGTCCGGCCCGCCGTGGTCGCCATCGATCTCCATCGCGGGCACCTGGATATGGAGGTGGCGACCCTGCCGGCGCCGCCGGACGTAGCCCGCGCGGTGACCAAATCGAACGAAGCCTTCAACAATTCCTGCCGCGGTCTCGGCATTCCCATCATTCATGTGGTGTCCCAATACCGGGATCCGTCCGAAACGGCGGGCAATCCCTTTTGGCGCACCAAGGCCGACCGGGCGGGCGACACCCGCAAGAACCAGTTCCGCCACAATCTTCAGGGCATGCCCGGCACGGAGATAATGCCCGGACTTTTCGCGGACGGCGATCTGGTCATCGACACCAAGAAGCGGAAGGATTGCTTCTACGCGACGGATCTGGAATTCGCGCTGCGGTCGCGTGATGTAAACACGCTGCTGCTCACCGGGGTGAACACCAATTCGTGCGTATTGTGCACGGCGGCAGCCGCCAACACTCTCGACTTCCTGCCGATCGTGGTGACCGATTGCGTCGGCTCCATGGATGGCGAGGCGCAGCACGAAGCCGCGCTTCTCTGCATCTCGACGGCGCTCGGGTTTACCTTGTCGGCCGAGGAGACACTTGCGGCGCTCCGGGCCAACGGGGTGGGGGAAAAAGCCCAAGCGGCGGAGTAGGTGGTAACGCCATCAAGCCGCACGACCGGATGCGCAAACCCCGCCGGGGGGTCCCGGCGGGGCGCTATGTTTCGCATTTCGCTCGGTTCCAGCGGATAAGCCGGAAACTCTAAGTCGACGGCGCGGCTGCGCGTCGATCAGGTAGATATTCGATTGTATCGGTGTCCGGCGGATGCCCGCCGCCTGCTTTACCGGTGCCCCCGTCGTCCGGGGGCGGTACAGGAGCCGGTCTCATTCATAGAGTTACCTACCCTCCTTGCTACATGCAGGCCAATGCAGCCGCAGAAAAAATCCTACCCCTGACCGGGTTTCGGAGTCCAGAGGGGACGGAAGGCGACGATGCCCCGCGCCCGAAGGGCGATAATGCCCTACGCCCGAAGGGCGATTATACCGTGCCTCCGGCGGCTGCTTAAATCACCGCCGAAATCAGCCAGAAGAACACCGCGGCCAGCAATGCGGAGGAGGGGACGGTGATCAGCCATGCCGCGACGATGGCCAAGAGATGGCGCCGGCGCACCAATTTCCGCTGCCGGGCCTTGGACCAGGAGCGGTAAACCCCGCTGTGTTTCGGGTCCATTATCGGGGCGGCGCCGACGGCCCGCGGGGCGGGAATGTTGACCCGCCGGTTGGTGATGAATTCCCGCAGGAATCCGACGCCGAACACCGCGCCCACCGCGATGTGGGTCGAACTGACGGGCAGGCCCAGGGTGGAGGCGACGATCACCGTGATGGCGGCCGACAAGGCGACGCAGAAGGCGCGCACCCGGTCGAGTTTGGTGATTTTCTCACCGACGATCTCGATGATCTTGGGC
>CAZUGT010000253.1:0-9689 GCA_964620095.1 uncultured Rhodospirillaceae bacterium
CCGGAGATCGGGCGGAAGGCATCGCGGATGGAAAACGACGACCTCGCCGAAGCCGTCGCCCAATATCCGGACCGTCTGGTGGGCCTCGGCACCGTGCCGCTGCAAAACACCGAAATGGCCATCGCCGAGATGGAGCGCTGCGTCGGCGAACTCGGATTCCGGGGCCTGGAGATCAACACCCATGTGGGCGGCGACGAACTGTCCGCCGAACGCCTGGCGCCATTCTGGGCCAGGGCGGAGGAACTGGGCATCCTGCTGTTCATGCACCCGGCCGGCTACACCAGCCCGGAGCGTTTCGGCGATCATTATTTCCTCAACATCATCGGCCACCCCCTGGAATCGACCATCGCCATCAGCCAGCTGATCTTCGGCGGGGTCATCGACCGTCATCCCGGCCTCAAGATCTGCGTCGCCCACGGCGGCGGATTCCTGCCGAGCTACGCCGGGCGCATGGATCACGCCTACCACGCCCGGGAGGACGTTTCCCACGGACTGCCCAACCCCCCCGGCGAGTATCTGAAGAAGTTCTATTTCGACACCATGGTCTTCGCCCCCGACCAGGTCGAATTCCTGGTCGAGAAGTACGGCGCCGATCACGTGCTGCTGGGCACCGACTACCCCTATGACATGGGCGAGGACGATCCGGTCGGCCTGGTCGCCAGGGCGGGCAAGCTCACCGACGAGCAGCGGGCGCGCATCTGCGGCGGCTCGGCGGCGGAACTGCTGGGGCTGAACTAGATCCGCCCATCCTCGCAGGTGACCCGACCATCGGACGAAAGGCTTGGAGACGGATATGCCGACAAACACGGAAAATGCCGAATACCGGTTGTACTACTGGCCCATGATCCAGGGGCGCGGGGAGTTCGTGCGGCTTGTGCTCGAAGACGCCGGCGCGGCCTATACGGACGTCGCGAGACTGCCGGAGGAGGAGGGGGGCGGCGTGGCCTCGCTCCGGGCGTTCATGGAGCGCGACGATCTCGGGACGCCGGTCTTCGCCCCGCCGATCCTGCAGCACGGAGAGCTGTATCTCAGCCAAACCCCGGCCATCTGCGCCTATCTCGGCGAGCGCCATGGGCTCGCCCCGGAGGGGGACGCGAAGTGGCGGGCGCGGCACCTGCAGCACACCATCACCGACATGGTGATGGAGGCCCACGACACCCATCATCCCATCGCTAATTCACTGCATTACGAGGACCAGCAGGCGGAAGCGCTGAAACGCACGGCCGCGTTCCGGAGCGAGCGCGTGACCAAATACTTCGGCTATTTCGAACGTACGCTGACGCAGAACGCGGACGCCGGCGGCGCTTGGCTGGTCGGCGCCGGCTGCTCGCACGCGGACCTGTCCCTGTTCCAGGTGGTGGCGGGGCTCGAATATGCGCTCCCCAGGCGCATGGCCGCGCTGCGCGGCGACTATCCGGGAATATTCGCGCTGCACGGCCGCGTGGCCAGGAGACCGAACATCGCCGCCTACCTGGCGTCCGAGCGGCGCATTCCGTTCAACGAACTCGGTATCTTTCGTCACTATCCGGAACTCGACGAGCCGGCCTGAGACAAACCTGCTTCGGCGTCTAGACTTTCCATAAGATCGGCGGAAATTGCCTATATCGGACCGATATAATTTCGTTTGACTGTTATATCGGCTCGATATATTCCGCCGGCTTGGACCGGTAGCAACCCAAGCGGGTCATCATGGATATCAAGACAATCTGTCTCGGCGTGCTCAGCCTCGGGGAGGCGAGCGGCTACGAGATCAAGAAGATGTTCGAGGAAGGGCCGTTCAGCCACTTCTACGACGCCGGCTATGGCTCGATCTATCCGGCGCTCGGCGGACTGCTGGCGGGCGGTCTCGCCACTTGCCGCGAGGTCGAGCAGGACGGGCGTCCGGCGAAGAAGATCTACACCATTACCGATGCGGGTCTGGACGCGCTCTGTGAAGCGCTTCACAGACCACCGGGCAAGGACCGTGTAAGGTCCGACGCCTTGGTCACCATGTATTTCGGCTACATGCTGGAACGCGGCCAAAAGCATCGGGTGTTCGAGGATTATTTGAACTATTACCGCGGGGCGCTGGCGGCCCTCAAGGAGCTCGACATGGAAAATGTTCATGACGAGCGGCGTTTCGTGCACGGACTGGGCGTCGCCATTTACGAGGCGGCGGTCGGCTACCTGGAACAGCATGGAGATGCGTTTCTGGAGACGGCCGGGGAAGCCGAAGCGCCGCCGCGGCGGGCCGTTGGAGGGGCCGAATGAAGAAATCCTATGTCCTTGCGGCCATTCTGGCCGTCATTGTCGGCGGCTGGATTCTGTCCGGCCAGCTCGGCACCGAGGCGCCGCGGAAGGCCGGAACCGCGGGCCCGCCGGCCGGCGTTCAAGCGGAACCGGAAGCCGCCCCGCCGCCCCAGGTCCGGGTCAAGAACCTGGTTGGCGAGCTGCGTGCCAACCAGCTGGTCATCCTCGGGCGCACCGAAGCATCCCGCAAAGTGCTGCTCAAGGCCGAGACCTCGGGGCGGATCGTCGCCATCGAGGCCCGGGAGGGCCAGCGCATCAAGAAGGGCGCGGTCATCGCGCGCATCGCCCAGAACGACCGTCAGGCCAAGCTCCGCGAGGCCAGGGCGCTGGTCAAGCAGCGCCGGATCGAGTTTCAGGCGGCCAAGGACCTGTCGGCCCGCAACTTCCGCTCGAAGACCAAACTCGCCGAAGCCGAGGCGCTGCTGGACGCCGCCAAGGCCTATGAGCGCGAAATCATCGTCGACATCGCCCACACATCGATCCGCGCCCCCTTCGACGGCGTTCTTGACGACCGTCAGGTGGAGATCGGCAACTTCCTCGATATAGGGGATCCGGTGGCGATGGTGGTCGATCTCTCGCCGGTGCTGGTGGTCGGCAGCGTGACCGAGCAGCAGGTGCCCAACGTGACCGTCGGCGCGCCGGCGACCGCCAAGCTGGTGACCGGCCGGGAAGTGTCGGGCACCATCCGCTTCGTCGCGTCGGTGGCCCGGGAGACTACCCGGACGTTCACCGTCGAGCTCGAGGCGCCCAACGAGGACGGCAAGGTGATCAGCGGCATCACCGCCGAGATGCGCCTGATGCTGGACAGCACGCTGGCGCACTTCGTCTCGCCCGCGGTCCTGACTCTGTCGGAAGAGGGCAAGGTGGGGATCAAGGCGGTCGATGCCGACAATTTGGTCAGGTTCTATCCGGTCGAGGTGATCGCCGATAGCGAGCGCGGCGTGTGGCTTGCCGGCCTGCCCGAGCGTTTGACGGTGATCACCGTCGGTCAGGAGTTCGTCCAGGAAGGCCAGTTGGTCGCACCGGTCCCCGTGGGCAGCGTCCCGGTCTCCAACCTGGAGGGCCGGAAGTCGTGACCAATGTCATCGACGGGGCGCTCGGCCGGTCGCGGACGATCATCGCGACGCTGGTGTTGATTCTGATCACCGGCAGCGTCGCCTATGTGGACATTCCCAAGGAGTCCGACCCCGATATCAACATTCCGATCATCATCATCCGGGCGGTCCATGACGGGATTTCGCCGGAGGATGCGGAGCGCCTGATCGTCCGGCCCATCGAGGACGAGGTGAAGGTCATCGAGGGCATCAAGGAACTGACCGCCAACGGCTATGAAGGCGGCGCCTATGTCACGCTCGAGTTCGAGGCCGGATTCGATGCCGACAAGGCGATGGACGACGTCCGCGAGAAGCTCGATCTGGCCAAGCCGGAACTTCCCGACGACACCGAAGAGCCGGTGGTCAACGAAGTGAACTTCAGCCTGTTCCCGGTGATCAACGTCATCCTGTCGGGGCAGGTGACCGAACGGAAGCTGTTGGACCTCGCCCGCGATTTGCAGAACCGCATCGAGGGTATTCCCGCGGTGCTGAATGCCGATATTGCCGGCGATCGGGAGGAATTGGTCGAGATCATCATTGATCCGGCCAAGCTGGAAAGCTACGGCTTCAAGCTCGACGACGTGCCGCGGTTGACCGCCACCAACAACCTGCTGGTGGCCGCCGGCACCCAGGATACCGGCCGCGGGCGGTTCTCGGTCAAGGTGCCGGGCGTGCTGGAATCGGTCACCGATCTCCTCGATCTGCCGCTGCTGGTGGACGGCGATTCCACCATTCTGATCCGAGACGTGGCCGAAGTGCGCAAGACTTTCAAGGACCCGAAAGGGTTTGCCCGGGTCGACGGCAAACGGGCCATCGCCCTCGAAGTGTCGAAGCGGTCGGGCGAGAACATCATTGAAACCATCGAGAACATCCGCCGGGTGGTTGCCGAGGAACGGGAGACCTGGCCCGCCTTCCTCCAGCGCGAGGTGCGGATCGACTTCTCCCAGGACAAGTCCGACGACATCCGGATCATGCTGTCGGACCTCCAGAACAACGTGATCAGCGCCGTCGTGCTGGTGATGATCGTCATCGTCGCGGCGCTCGGGATAAGTTCGGCGGCCCTGGTCGGTATCGCCATTCCGGGATCGTTCCTCACCGGTATCCTGGTGCTCGCCGCGTTCGGGCTGACCCTCAATATCGTCGTGCTGTTCAGCCTGATCCTCGCGGTCGGCATCCTGGTCGACGGCGCGATCGTGGTCACCGAATATGCCGACCGGCGGATGATCGACGGCAGTCACCGGCGCGAGGCCTATGCCGCGGCGGCCAAGCGCATGGCCTGGCCGATCATCGCCTCCACCGCGACCACCCTGGCGGCGTTTTTCCCGCTGCTGTTCTGGCCGGGCGTGGTCGGCGAGTTCATGAAATTCATGCCCATCACCCTGTTGGCGACCTTGGGCGCGTCGCTCCTGATGGCGCTGATCTTCGTGCCCACGGTCGGATCCTATATCGGCCGGCCGGGCATGACCGATGCCAAGAGTCTGGCCGCCGTCCGGGCGGGCGAAGACGGCGACCTCCATAGCCTGAAGGGGATCACCGGCAGCTACATCAAGCTGTTGCGCCTGGCGCTGCATCATCCGGCCAAGGTGCTGATGCTGGCCGTCGCCATGCTGATCGGCGTGCAGTGGTACTACGCCACCCACGGCAACGGCATCGAGTTCTTCCCCGAGGTCGAACCGGACAACGCGCAGCTCCAGGTCCGCGCCCGGGGCAACCTGTCGACCGCCGAAAAGGACGCCCTGATGCGGCAGGTCGAAGCCAGGGTCCTCGGCATGAAGGATTTCAAGACCGTCTACACCCGCACCGGCCGGCAGGAGGACAGTCAGGAGGCCGAGGACATCATCGGCACTATCTCGCTCGAACTGGCGCACTGGCGGAGCCGCCGGCCGGCCAAGCAGATTCTCGCCGAGATCGAGGAGCGGACGGCGGACATCGCCGGTATTCTGATCGACGCCCGCGAGGAAGAGCAGGGACCGCCGGTGGGCAAACCGCTGCAGCTGCAGATGAGTTCCCGCGTCCCGGAACTGTTGCCGCCGCTGGTCAACAAGGTCCGGGCCAAGTTCGAGTCCATGGACGGGCTGGTGAACATCGAGGACACCCTGCCGCTGCCGGGGATCGACTGGGAAATCACCGTCGACCGGGTGCAGGCGGCCAAGTTCGGCGCCTCCATCCAGAGCGTCGGCAGCGCGGTTCAGCTGGTCACCACCGGCATCAAGATCGACGAGTACCGCCCCGACGACAGCGACGACAAGGTCGACATCCGGGTGCGCTATCCGGTCGAGTTTCGAACCATCGATCAGATCGACCTCATCCGCATCCGGACCGACCAGGGACAGGTTCCGCTCTCCAACTTCATCAAGCGGGAAGCCAAGCCGCGGGTCGGCACGGTGACCCGGGTCGACGGCAAACGGGTCTTGTGGGTCAAATCCGACCTGCAGCCCGGCGTGCTCGCCGACGAGAAGGTGCGGGAACTGACCGCGTGGCTGCAAACCCAGAACATCGACCCCCGCATCGACCTGGCGTTCAAGGGCGAGGACGAGGAGCAGCGGAATGCTCAGGAGTTCCTGAGCCGCGCCTTCATGATCGCGCTGTTCATCATGGCGATCATCCTGGTGACCCAGTTCAACAGCTTCTATTCGGCATTCCTGATTTTGACGGCGGTGGTCATGTCGACCATCGGCGTGTTCATCGGGCTGATAATCACCGGCCAGCCCTTCGGCATCGTGATGAGCGGCGTCGGCGTGATCGCGCTCGCCGGGATCGTGGTCAACAACAACATCGTGCTGATCGACACCTTCGATCACGTCAAGAAGCGAATCGCCGATCCCATGGAAGCGATCATCCGGACGGGCGCCCAGCGTCTGCGCCCGGTACTGTTGACCACCATCACCACCATCCTCGGACTGATGCCCATGGTGACCCGGGTCAATATCGACTTCGTCACCCGCGAGGTGACCTTCGGCGCGCCATCGACCCAATGGTGGACCCAGCTCTCCTCGGCGATTGTCTTCGGGCTCGGCTTCGCGACCATACTGACGCTGCTGGTGACGCCGTCGGCGCTGATGGTGCGGGCCAACGTCCAGGCTTGGAAACGCCGCCGCCGCGGGCACCGAATGAAGGAACGGCCCGCCCCGGCGGAATAGTTACTCGGCCGCCTCGTCGTTGGCCGCAGGCGCATCCGCAGGCCCATCCGAAGGCGCATCCGCCGCAGTCGCGAGTTCCCTGGCCTCCGCCTCGGCCCGCCGGTAGGAGCGGATGGAGAACGGGATACTGGCCAGGTAGGCGGCGACGATCAGCGTCATGGTCATCCACGGCTCCGAAACGATCAGCGCGGCGATCAGTCCGACCCCCAGCATGGGCACCAGGACGAACCGCTGCTGAACGCGGATGTTCTTGAACGAATAGGTGGGCAGCTTGCTGACCATCAGGCAGGCGACGACGATAATGACCGCGCCGACCAGGAACGGCTGGCGCAGCCATTCCGCCTCGAACTGAAACCACAGGACCATCGGCACCATGACCAGACCGGCCGCCGCCGGCGCCGGCACGCCGGTGAAATAGCCCTTGGCCCAGGCCGGCGGATCGTCGTCGTCCATCACCGTGTTGAACCGGGCCAGCCGCAACGCCATGCACACGTTGAACAGCAGCACCGGGACCCAGCCGACGGGACCGGCGGTCTGCATGGTCCAGAGATACAGGATCACCGCCGGGGCGACGCCGAAGGCGATGAAGTCCGACAGGCTGTCCAGCTCGGCGCCGAATTTCGACGTCCCCTGCAGGAGCCGCGCGATGCGGCCGTCGAGGGCGTCGAAGATGGCGGCGAAGACCAGCGAGACGATCGCCGGCTGCCATTTGCTCTCCAGTCCGTAGCGGAGCGCCGTCAGGCCGGCGCACAGCGCCAGCATGGTCAGCATATTGGGCAGCATGCGGTTGAACGAGAGGCCGCGGAGTCGCCGCTGTCGGGGGCGGAACATCAGCGCACCTCGCCCGCGCGGCGGTCTTCCTGGGCGCGAAGATCGGCGATCACGGTTTCGCCGGCGACAACGGTCTGCCCGGCGGCGACCAGCGGGACCACGCCCTCCGGCAGATACACGTCGACCCGGCTGCCGAAGCGGATGATCCCGAATCGTTCGCCGGCCCGCACCTCCTGGTCCGCCCGCAAATCGCACCGGATGCGCCGCGCCACCAGGCCGGCGATCTGGACCACGCCGAAGCTCCGCCCGTCGGCGGTCTCCATGTGAAACGACTGGCGTTCGTTGTGTTCGCTGGCCTTGTCGAGGGAGGCATTGAGGAACTTGCCCGGACGATAGGCGGTCTTGACGATCCGTCCGCCGATGGGAATGCGGTTCACGTGGACGTTGAAAACGTTCATGAAGATGGATATCCGCGTCCGCGGGCTCTCGCCCATCTCGATCTCGGCGGGCGGCGCGGCGTCGGCGATCATCTGCACCACGCCGTCGGCGGGGCTGATTACCAGTCCGTCCCGCGCCGGGGTGACCCGTTCGGGGTCGCGGAAGAAGTAGGCGCACCACAGCGTGAGGATGGCGCCCGCCCAGCCCAGCGGTTCCCAGACCAGGGCCAATACGACGGTGGCCCCGGCGAACAGCCAGACGAACGGCCAACCGGCCGGATGGAGAGGCGGGACGATCCCGGACATCTTCCCTCACGTTTTCCCAGGGGTGAAGGCGGGCATTCTACTCGCCGGTCCCTGCGGCGTTAAGTGCCTATCTTTCAACGGTTTCCGCGCGGGCGCCCGGACGGATCGGCCCTTCAGTTGATCGACGGCAGGCGGAAGACCTGTCCCGGATAGATCAGGTCCGCATCCCGGATTTGCTTCCTGTTGGCTTCGAAAATCACCGTGAATCGCACCCCGCGGCCATAGGTGCGGCGCGCGATCCGCCACAGGCTGTTGCCGGGCTGAACGACGAACAACGTCCCCGGCGGGACGTCGCCCAACAGGGTCGAGCGGGCAAAGACCACCTCGATGCGGGCCAGGACCTTGCCGGCGTCGTCCACCTGGTCGGCGCGCACCGAGTAGACCCCGGGCGCGACCACCCGCTCCGGCGACTGCCGCCAGCGGCCGTCGGCGCCGGTCGGCGACCGGCCGAGAAATTCGTTGTTCAGATACAGGTGGACCTGGCCGTCGGGCGCGCCGGTCCCGGAGACGTCGAGCCGCCCGCGGTCGTCGTAATCCACCGCGTCGATGGTAACGGCCAGGGGGACGGCGGCGGGCGCCGGCGGGGTCGGCTTCTGCAGCACCTGGGTGGCGCCGCCGCCCTCCGTCGGTACCTTGAGCGCCAAGGGCTGGGACGGTTTCTCGCTCGGGCGGCCGGCGATGTCCTTGCCCTTTTCCGGCACCACCAGCACCACCTTGGAGTCCGAGGCGACGGCCGGCTTGTCGGCGGTCCCGAGGATGCGGAGCGACAATTGCCGGTCGCCCGGCGGCAGCGGTTCGTCGGGCACGAAGACCCATTCGCCGCGGGCGTCGGCGATCGCCTCGCCGATTACCTTGCCGCCGTCGAGAATCTGGACGCGGGCGCCGGGTTCGGCGCGTCCCGCCATGACCGTGTCGCCTCGGGGATTGATCCGGACGATGTCGAAGCTCGGCCTGGCCGGTTCCGCGGCGGCGGTCCGGGACGGGGGTGCGGGTTTGGCCGAAGGTGCGGGTCGGGCCGGCGCCGCCCGTTCGCCCTCGTCCGTGCCGCCGTCGAGGGTTTGGATGCGGACGGCGGGTTCGGCGCGTTCCGCCGTGGCCGTGCCGCCTTGGGGTTCGGTCCGGGCCATGTCCGAGCCCGGCTTGGCCGGTTCCGCGGCGGCGGTTTCGGAAGAGGGCGCGGCCCTGGGAGCGGCCCTGGGAGCGGCCCTGGGTGCGGCCTTGGGTGCGGCCTTGGGTGCGGCCTGGGGCGAAGGCGCGGGCGCCTGCACACCGGCCGGCGGCGCCGCCGCCCGTTGGCCTTCGTCCGCGCCGCCGTCGGGAGTTTGGGTGCGAACGGCGGGTTCGGCGCGCTCCGCCGTGGCTGTGCCGTCCTTGGGATCGGTCGGGGCCATGTCCGGGTCCGGCTTGGCCGGTTCCGCGGCGGTGGTTTCGGAAGAGGGCGCTGCCTGGGGCTCGGCCTGGGGCTCGGCTTGGGGCGCGGCCGGGGGTTCGGGTGCGGTCTTGGGTGCGGCCTGGGGCGAAGGCGCGGGTACCTGCACGCCGGCCGGCGCCGCCGCCTGTTCGCCGTCGTCCGTGTCGCCGAGGAAGCTCAGCGCGATCGCCAGGATAACGATCGCGCCCCCGACAAGTGCCCATATGAATGGCCGTGTCAT
>CAZUGT010000254.1:0-6045 GCA_964620095.1 uncultured Rhodospirillaceae bacterium
GCCTCAAGGGCAATCACGAGGATCATCTGTTGAAGTTCCTCGACGATCCCGGCGGCGAAATCGGCATCTGGCTCCGCAACGGCGGCGGTGAGACCTTGGCGTCCTATGGCGTCGATGCCGGACCCGGCCGGCCGGCTGAGGCTGTCCGGGATGATCTGGCCCGCGCCCTGCCGCCCGAGCACCTGTCGTTCATGCGGACGCTGTCCGTCTATCACGACGAGGGCGGCTACCGGTTCGTTCACGCCGGGCTCAGACCGGGCGTGCCGTTGAGCGAACAGTCGGACCACGACATGATCTGGATTCGGGACGAGTTCCTGTACCATTCAGAACCGTTCGAAAAGCGGGTGGTTCACGGCCATACGATCCGCCTCGCGCCGGAGGTATCGGCCGTACGGATCGGAATTGATACGGGGGCCTACATGACGGGCGTGCTGACCTCGGTGGTCCTCGAGGGCGCCGGCGTACGGTTCCTGGCCTCCTCCTGAAGACAAGGGGATTGGCCCGAGGACCACCCCACCCGGCGCTGTCCCGACATCACGCCGGCAGGGAGCAGCCGGGCCCGGAACCGTCCATCGCGCCGAGCGAGGGCCAAAAGAAAACCATCGCCTATTTCTATAGCGTTATCCGATACTTAGCCGTTGACCGGCGGCCAAATGTGGCGGTCCGCCACGAAATCGTCAAACTCCGTACATTAACGGAACACACTTTCGCCAAATTCGAATGGTGAATCGAGGTGTCCGGCGCCGCCGGCCCGCGGCTGGAAACCGCCGAATTGCGGGAGTTTGGTTTCTCGCCCTCCCATCGGCCGCGGAAACGCTTTGTTAACCCATCCGGGACCATTTTGACCCATTGACGCCCATAAAATCCCATGATATCCCAAAACGTCCCAAATGGCGGAGGACCGCGGGGTTTGGGACATGGGTGAGGGTTTCCGGAGTCGCGCAACCAGCCGGGGTACGGGAGCGCGGTCTCCGGGCGGTAGTCATAGGCGGAGATGGCTGTGTTTATCGGCCGGCACATCAACAGGATCGACAAGAAGGGACGCATTTCCGTTCCAAAGCCGTTTCGCTCGGTGTTCAAGGACCAGGGCTTCAAGGGCATCTATGTCTATCCGTCGTTCAAGGCCGCGGCCCTGGAGGCCTGCGACGAAGAATTCATCAACCGGGTCGCGACCAGCCTCGACGATCTGGACCTGTTCTCCGACGAGCAGGACGACCTCGCCGCCACCATTCTCGAAAACACCCAGGCCCTGCCGTTCGACACCGAGGGGCGGGTCATCCTGCCGCGGGATTTCCTCGATTACGCCGGCATCACCGCCGATGCCGCCTTCGTCGGCCGCGGCACCCGGTTCCAGATCTGGGAGCCCGGAGCTTACGAAACCCATCGCGCCCGCGCCGTCGACCGTGCCCGGTCCCGCGGCGCCACCCTCAAACTCCGCCCCAAGGGAGACGACGACTAGTGCCCGGACACATCCCCGTCATGCTCGAGGAGGTTATCGGCGCGCTCGCGCCGCGGAACGGCGGGGTGTACGTCGACGGCACGTTCGGCGAGGGGGGCTATTCCCAGGCCATACTCGATGCCGCCGCCACGACCGTTCTCGGCATCGACCGGGATCCCCGGGCCGTCACCATCGGTGCCGAGTTGGGACGCCCCTATTCCGGCCGCCTGACCATGCTTCACGGCCGCTTCGGTGACATGGAATCCCTGATGAAGGAAGCCGGCATTGCCCAAGTCGACGGCGTGACCCTTGATCTTGGTGTTTCCTCGCCGCAGCTCGACGAGGCCGCACGTGGTTTCTCGTTCCGCGCCGACGGGCCGCTTGATATGCGGATGGGCGGCGATGATGGAACGGCTACCGCCGCCGAGTTCATCAACGCCGCACCGGAGGCCGAACTCGCGGATGTCCTCCACCGCTACGGCGAGGAGCGTCAGGCCCGCCGGATTGCCCGAGCCATCGTCACCGCCCGGGCCGAACGCCCGATCCTGCGCACCGGCGAACTGGCTGAAATCGTTCGCGGCATCGTCAAGACCTCGGGCAAGGACCAGGCAATCGACCCCGCCACCCGGACTTTTCTTGCGCTGCGCATTCACGTCAACGACGAGTTGGGCGAGGTTCGCCGCGGCCTGGTCGCCGCGGAGCACGTCCTGGCGCCCGGGGGCCGCCTGGCCGTGGTGTCGTTCCACTCGCTCGAGGACCGCATCGTGAAACAGTTCCTGGCGGCACGTTCCGGCCGTTCCGGCCGGGGGTCCCGCCATTTGCCCGAAACCGGTTCCCCGGACCCGAGCTTCCGGTTGATCGCCCGCCGCGCCGTCAAACCCTCGGCGGCCGAAATCGAACGCAACCCACGCGGCCGGTCCGCCCGGCTGCGGGTCGCCGAACGCACCGCCGCGCCCTCGTGGCCCCGGAAGGCGGCGGCCTGAAAGGAGCCCATGCGCCAGACAACCCTGATCACACTTCTCTCCGTCGGCGTCATGACCGTCGCGCTGTTCTATCTCAAACACGAGGTGACGACCCTCGAAGAGGAGCTTGAGGTGCTGAACAAGACCATCGTCAGCGACCAGGAAGCCATTCACGTCCTTCGGGCGGAATGGAGCCACCTCAATGAAACCGGCCGCCTGAGGGAACTCGCCGAGAAATATCTTTCGCTGGGGCCGGTCCGCCCCGCCCAGATTGCCTCCGTGCCCATCCCCCCCGCCACCACCGAGGAGGTCCGATGACGGACAGCTCTCACTCGCGTCGGGTCCACCTGGAGGGCGCACGAAAGGAAGCGCTTGAGACCAGTCGCAGCCGGTTGGCTGTCACGAGTGTGCTGTTCGCCGTTGCCTTCGCCGTCATTTCGGGCCGGCTGGTGGAATTGGCGGTGTTCGAAGACCCGCAAGTCCCCGCCACCGCAACGGCGTCCAGAACGGTGGTGCAGTCCAAGTCCCGCGCAGACATTCTCGACCGCAACGGGATTCTCCTCGCCACCAGCGTACCGACCGCCTCGGTCTACGCCAATCCCCGCCATCTCCTGGACGCCCGCGACGCCGCCCGGCGCATCGTCACCGTCCTCCCCGAGGTGGACGAGGAGAAGCTGTTCCGGCGGCTGAACCCGGAACGGACTTTCGTCTGGATCCGGCGCAACATCACGCCCAACCAGCAGTTCGCCATCAATGCCTTGGGCCTGCCCGGCATTTACTTCCGCCGCACCGAGCGCAGGGTCTACCCGCACGGCGGCCTGACCAGCCATGTTGTCGGCACCACCGATATCGACGCCAAGGGCCTCACCGGCATCGAGCGCAGCTTCGACGGCCGGCTGCAGAATTCCGAGCAGGCACTGGCGCTGTCCCTCGATGTCCGGGTCCAGTCGGTGGTCCGCCGGGCCCTCAATACGGCCATCGAAAAGTTTTCCGCCGTCGGAGGCGCGGGCATTGTTCTCGACGTCGCCAACGGCGAGGTCCTCGCCCTGGTTTCGCTGCCCGATTTCGAGCCCCATTTCGGCGGCGACGTCACCGCGGAGGCCCGGTTCAATCGGGTCACCAAGGGCGTCTACGAGATGGGCTCGACGTTCAAGCTGTTCACGACGGCAATGGCGCTCGACAGCAAGACGATCGGCTTGACGGGAGGCTTCGACGCCACCAGGCCGCTGCGCGTGGCGCGCTTCGTCATCAACGACTACCACGCCAAGAAGCGCTGGCTGAGCGTGCCCGAGATTCTTGTCCATTCGTCCAACATCGGTGCCGCCAAAATGGCAATGGCGGTCGGGACCAAAACCCAACAGGCCTATCTCCGCGCGCTCGGATTGACCCGCAAGGCCGGGCTCGAATTGCCCGAGATTGGCGTCCCGCTGATCCCGTCGCCGTGGCGCAAAATCAGCACCATGACCATTGCCTACGGTCACGGCATCGCCGTCTCGCCCCTGCAGATGGCGAACGGGATCGCCGCGCTGGTCAATGGCGGGATTTTACGCAACGCCACCTTGGCGCTCGGTGCGCCGGACGCGGTGCCGGCAGGCGTCCAGGTCATCAAGACCGATACATCGATCAAGATGCGCAAGCTCATGCGTCTGGTGGTCCGCCGCGGCACCGGTAAAAACGCCGAGGTGGAGGGGTATCTGGTGGGCGGCAAGACCGGCACCGCCGATAAGCCCGTCGCCGGCGGCTATGCCGACAGCCGGCGTGTGATCTCCTCCTTCGTCGGCGCGTTTCCCATCGACCGGCCGCGCTACGTGGTGCTGGCCATGGTGGATGAGCCGAAAGGAACCGCGGAGACCTTCGGTTACGCGACCGGCGGCTGGGTCGCCGCCCCGGTGGTGCGGGAAATCGTCGCCGCACTGGGTCCGATGATGGGCATGGCGCCGAGCAGGGAAACCGAACGGCTGCCCGGGCCGGGCGACCCACTCCATATCGCCGCCGGCAAACCGAGACAAACGGCGCGAAACCAGAGAGTCCGAGGCCAATCCGTGCGAGGACCGGCTCGTGCGACTAACTGATCTTCTGGAAGGGGAAGACGAACAGGACATGCAGGCGGCGGGCGAAAATACAAGCCAAATAAGGGGACTGACGGCGGATTCCCGTCTGGTCAAGCCGGGTTATCTGTTTGCCGCCCTGCCGGGCTTCCAGGCCGACGGCCGGGACTTCATCGCCGACGCCGTCGAGCGCGGCGCATCGACGGTCCTGGCGCCGGCGGACTCCGCGTTCCGGGTTCCGCAAGACATCGGCGTCGTCACCGCCGAAAACCCCCGGCGCCTCTACGCCCGGATGGCAGCCAAGTTCCACGGCCGGCAGCCGGCTCACATGGCGGCCGTGACCGGCACCAACGGCAAGACCTCGGTTGCCGATTTCGCCCGCCAGATCTGGTCTTATCAGGGACGACGCGCCGCCAGCGTCGGAACACTCGGAATCATCTCTTCCAACGGGTGGCGGCGGGGCAGCCTGACGACGCCGGATCCCGCCGACCTCCATGCCTCGCTGAAGGCTCTGGCCGAAAACCGCGTCACGCACGCCGCCCTCGAGGCCAGCAGTCACGGTCTCGACCAGCATCGTCTCGACGGGGTGCGCATCGGCGTGGCCGCCTTCACCAATCTGTCGCGGGACCATCTCGATTACCACGGCGACATGGAAAGCTACCTTGCCGCGAAACTGCGCCTGTTCACCGAGGTGCTGACGCCCGGCGGCGCGGTGGTCATGAGTTCCGACGATCCGGTCTCCCGCAAGGTATGGGATGCGGCGACCGGCGCCGGGGCGGCGGTCACGACGGTCGGGTTCGCCGGAGACCACCTCAGCCTCGGCGCTGTGTCGCCGGCCGCCGAGGGCTTGGACATGACATTCATCCTCGCCGGATCGCGGCACGATGTGCGGTTGCCGCTCGCCGGCGGGTTCCAGGCAATGAACGCCTTGATCGCGCTTGGGATCGTTATCGCCGATGGCGGCGATGCGGAAACCGCCATCGAAGCCCTCTCGCGCCTCGAGGGCGTGCCCGGACGTCTCGAGAAGATCGGCGATTGCCGGGGCGGCGCGGTCTACGTGGATTACGCCCACACACCGGATGCGGTGGCCGCCGCGCTCGATGCCGTCCGGCCCCACACCCGGGGAAAATTGATTGCGATTATGGGCTGCGGCGGCGACCGCGATCCGGGCAAGCGCGCTTCCATGGGCGCGGCCGCGGCCGGCGGCGCGGATGAAGTGATCGTCACCGACGACAATCCCCGCACCGAGGATCCCGCCGCCATTCGCGCCGCGGTTCTCGAAGGCGCGCCGGCGGCAACGGAGATCGGCGATCGGCGCGACGCCATTCGGCAGGCCGTTCGGATGATCGGCCCCGGCGATGTCGTTCTTGTCGCCGGCAAGGGGCACGAGGACGGTCAGATTGTCGGCGAGGACATTTTGCCCTTCAACGACGCCGACGTAATCCGCGACGTCATCACGGAGCTGGGCGGATGATGGCGGCGGCACTTCCTCTTTGGACCGCGGCCGACGCCGCGGCCGCCACGGGCGGGACCGCGGGCGGGTCCTGGACCGCCACCGGTGTGTCCATTGACAGCCGCACGGTACAGCCCGGCGATC
>CAZUGT010000255.1:0-5990 GCA_964620095.1 uncultured Rhodospirillaceae bacterium
TTCAACAACAAGCGACTCCTCGAACCCATCGGCAACCGACCGCCGGCGGAAAAAGAGGACGAGTATTATCGGCAACTGGAAGTGTCAGCCATGGCGGCTTGACTCAAACTAAACAGCCTCCGGTAAACCCGGGTCGATTCAAAGCCTGCATGACCACTTTTTTCTATTGATCTCGCAGCGCCATAAAGCTGCTTCGCTTGGTGACGCAGGCCGAATGCCATTGCGGCCTGAACATAGGCAAGGATGGACCTATAGATGTAATTCCAGAGATTCTTCTTGTAGTCTTCCGCCCTGCCGGTTCCCTCCAAACCATTTGTTTGAAAGGCGTAAGTTCCCGAACTACTCTTGTCCGGATAGTACAAGTCCATTATTTGCTCGCTTGAGCCGTGCACATACCCCGAATCAAAGCCATATAAGAACCGGCCAATACGTATTCCTTCGCTCTCAACGTAGTTCGTACCTTTGCTGACCGTCCTTACCACGTACGCAGTGATTTTCTTTCTTGGAACGTTGCTTGCGTGTCCAGTGGGCTCGCCTAAGTCATTGATCGGTTTCCACCAGAATGCTCGCAGGAATCGATCATGAAGCTCTTCTTGGCCAAGCGCTATGCCGAAAACGAGGAACAGCACGTCTTCTTGTGTTTCGAGAATGGCTCTTTTTAGAATGCCAAGCTCATGCACAAATCCTCTATTGGCAAGCAATACCGATGCCCGCAATAGGCTGAGAAGTCTCGCAGCCTTCAGGACGAGTGCCTCGCTAATACCCTTATTCTCGTATTCGAAAACTACTCCTTCTGGAAGAGTTTTCATCCTTGGAGGCGAAACCTGTTGTTCAAACTCCCTTAAAGCTAAATTCAGACTCATTAGCAGTCCATCAATCTCCATTTTCTCTGTTTCGCTGTATTGAGGCATCAGTCACTTAACCTATTGATCATTTCGACATTCTAGTCGGCATTCGGGCGTTCCTCTGGATCCGGTCCGCCTGCTATACGGGAGGATCACAATCTTCGTATTCCATGCGAAGTCTGCCACTGATTCTGGAGCAACGCTGCCACTCTGGCAGCCGCCAGTTCGGGATTCCCCGGGTCACTCTTTAGTGGCCTCAAACCTTAGCCGCACATAGTCCGCGACCCACTCGCTTTTCCTCCGGAGCAGCGGTTCGAGCCGGTCGCAAACAGCCGACAGATATCCTGTGCGCTTATCACGCGCAATATGCGCAGTAAAACTGCCGGCAAACGTCGCTAGAAAACCCTGCATTCCTTCGGGCAGCGGCGTGGGACGCGGGATTAGTTCGATATACGGCACGCTGAATCCCGCTGCGGCCAGTCTGTTGCTGAACTCATCGGCCGTCGGGAAATACCAGGGGCTGGCCTTCGATCCGTCAATGCCGCGCAGTTCCAGTTCGTCTACGAGAGCCGTCACGATCGCCGCACAGTTGCCGTAACCGCCGAACTCCCCGACGAAGCGCCCGCCGCGTCGCAGCGCGCGGTACACGTTCCCTATGACGATGTCGGTGTCGCTTATCCAGTGAAGCACGGCATTGCTGAACACCGCATCAAATTCATCCTCAAATTCCATTTCGCAGGCGTCCTGCTCGCGCACATCCAGACCAAGCGTCCGCGCGGCGGCAACCAGTTCGCGGCTGGAATCGATACCGACGGTCTCACAGCCCCGCTCCCTCAGGATCTTTGTCAACTCGCCATCGCCGCATCCCAGGTCCAGTATCCGTTCTCCGGGGCGTGGATTGAGGATTTCGAGCGCAGGCATGCCGAGATCGCTCACATAGCGAGCGTTTCTCGCGTATTCATCGGGATTCCAGACTTGTGGTTTCATGCTCATAGCGGTCCGCGTTCGACATCGATCAGAACGGATGTATCGGACACCAGAACCTTCACGATGATCTGTATATGGCAACGACCGGATGGCCGGCATCCTAGACAATCGCGACCCCGACGTCACGCTCTACAGGTGCGCTTGACGGTCATAGAGACAATATGTAGCATCATCCATACATTTGCTCCCCGCCTGACACGCCGAAAGGCCTCGGGCGGGGTTATTTTTTGTCTAATATTCATTGACAAGTCCGCCGCTAACTAAGCATGCGGTCGTCTTCGTGGACGGCCAAAATCTTTTCTATTCTGCTCGTAGTGCGTTCGGGTATACCTACCCAAATTACGATGTTAGGGTGCTCGCGAAAAGAATCTGCGATCAACAGAAATGGAAGCTGACTCAGGTTCGCTTCTACACTGGGGTGCCGCGAGCCGACGTTAACCCGCGCTGGTATCACTTCTGGATCCGTAAACTTGCAGCGATGGGGCGCCAGGGGGTCGTCGTGTTTAGTAGACCCCTTCGGTACCGAAATCGAACGGTAAGCCAATCAGACGGGACACAACATTCTTTTCTGATCGGAGAGGAGAAAGGTATCGATGTACGAATTGCGATTGATGTAATTGGGCTTGCTCATAACGGTGCATACGACGTGGCACTTATCGTTAGCCAAGATCAGGATTTCTCGGAAGTGGCCGACGAAATTCGCACAATCGCACAACGCCAAGGACGCTGGATTAAGATCGCTAGTGCCTTCCCGCAAAGTCCGACGACACAGAATCGGCGAGGAATCAACAATACCGATTGGATCCCGATTAACCGAGACCTTTACGATCAGTGCCTCGACCAGCGAAACTACCTCCAGAAGCCTACTGGACAGTAAATCGAAGCTCATATACCTCGGTTGACAGCGAGTTAAAGCGTCTAGCTTCGCCAAGTGGCATACGTGTCCGTGTGCGCTTATCGAGAGATAGCTTACGGATTATTCCGGAGACATGGTTTACACATTGGGTAATTGGGAGTTCCGGATGCCCAGTAGAGAGTGTAAGCCAATGGATGAACGACTTCGATTCATAGCCCGCCTGTTGGAAGGCGAGAAGCTGGCGGTCGCGTGCCCGTAGTTCGGGATTTTCCGGGTCACTCTCTAGTGGCGTCAATTCTCAGCCGCACATAGCCCGCGATCCACTCGCCGTTCTTGGGGGCGGGGATTTCGGAGGCTCCGATTGTGTTTCAGAAACCTCGCGGAATACTAGTCAGCCAGTTTGAAGCCTAGCGCCTACCCGGGGCTTGGGCGTCGAGCACGATCCAGCGCACAGTGGTCGGCCGTCCGAGCGGGGAGAAGTCCGCGATGGGATTCCCGGAAACACGCAGCCATACCAGCTTCTCCAAGTTGCCAAGCAACCGGATGTCATGCAACCGGTTGCCCACGAGGTCCAACCGCTTGAGCGATCGCGCGTCCCGGAGCGGGGCGGCGTCCGCCACCCGGTTGTTCCCCAGGTCGAGGTGCGCGAGTTTCTGCTGGCCCCAAAGCGGCCACAGGTCGGAGACATCATTGCCGTCCAGCAGCAGCACCTCGAGGTGGCGCAGTTCCGACAGCGGCCGCAGGTCCACCACGCGGTTCCCCGACAGGTCCAGCCGGCGCAGCGCCGTCAGCTGCGATAGCGGCCATATGTCGGAGACGGCATTGCCCGACAGGTCGAGTACGCGCAGGTGCTCGAGACTCCCGAGCGCGGTGATGTCGTCCAAGGCGTTGCCGCCGAGATCCAGCACCTCCAGGTCCGTTATGGCCGTCAGCGGCCATATATCGGAGACGGCGTTCCCCGACAGGTCGAGCACGCGCAGGTGCTCGAGACTCCCGAGCGCGGTGACGTCGCCCACGGCGTTGTCGCCGAGGTTCAGCATTTCCAAGTCTGCCATGGCCGTCAGCGGCCACAGGTCGACCAGGCCGCTCGACGGCAGGTGCAGCACCTCGATCTTCTCGCCGACCGCTAAGCCGGCCGCCGGCATCGACTGCGCCGGCAACGCCGTCGCCGTTACGTGCCGTACGGGATGGCCGGTCAGCGCCGGCGCCGGATTATGCGAGGCGTCCTGCAGCGGGTGCATCGGCGCCGGCAGGTAGCTTACCGAGACGCGCTCTTCGGGCTCGACGGGCCGTGACAGGGTCAGCACCGCCGCGCCGCCGGCCACGGCGACCGACTCGACCGGGACCGCGCCACTCGAAGAGCCCGCCGCGACCACGAAGTCGCCCGGCGCCGGCACCGAGCCGCCGTCCAGCGCCCGGTCGAAGCGCAGCGTCACAACCGCCCCGGCCGCCGTCGCGCTCTCAAGCGACATGCCCGAAGACGCCCCGCACGACACACCGACATCTTCCGAGTGCCGGCAGTTGTGCAGGCCCCAGCCGCTGAACGCGCAGTCGGCCAGCCGCGACTCACTGCCGTCGCAGCGCACGTCGTCCATCCAGATCGTCCCCGTCCCCGCGCCGAACGCCGCACGGGTGTGCGCTTGGCCGCCCGTGTAGCCGAGCTGCCGGCACACGACCTCAGCGTCATCCGAGACGAACCGGTCGTCGCACACCGTGCCCCACTCGCCGTCGTGGTAGATCTCCACGCGGCCTTCCTGCTCCGTGCTGCCGTTGACCAGGCGCACGTCGCCCTCGGCAGCGCCATCGGCTGCCGCATCCGTGCGGCCGGACGCCACAGGCGACCAGTCGCCGGTGCCCTCGGAATTCGATGCCCGCACCCGCACCTGGTAGGCCGTGTCCGGCGACAGACCCTCGATCCTCTTCGTAGTGCCCGTGCCGGTGTGGTTCGCATCCGCCCAGTTGCCGCCCGTCTCGCGGTAGTGCACGTCGTAGCCCGTGATCGCCGAACCGTTGTCCGCCGGCGCCGTCCAGGATGCCTCGATCCACGTCTCCCCCACCGTCAGCGTCGGCGCCGAAGGGGCATCGGGCACTTCGACCGCCGCGTCCGTGCGCGCAGACGCCGACGGTGACCAGTCGCCGGCGCCCTCCGCATTCGACGCCCGCACCCGTACCTGATAGGCCGTATCCGGCGACAGACCCTCGATCCTCTTCGTGGTACCGGTGCCGGAGTGGTTCGCGTTGGTCCAGTTGCCTCCCGTCTCGCGGTAATGCACGTCGTAGCCCGTGATCGCCGCGCCGTTGTCGGCGGGCGCGGTCCACGACGCTTCCAGCCACGTCTCGCCAGCCGTCAGCGTCGGCGCCGACGGCGCGTCGGGCGCCTCCGCCGACGGCCCCTCGATCGTCGCCGTGGCCGGGGCCGACAGGGGACGGCCGTCCGGCGTACAGATCGCGGTCGCGGGCCCGCAGCCGCCGGTCGTCGCCGGCAGCCTGATCGTCACGTTGTCGTCGCCGGACGGCCTGATCCGCAGTATCCACCGGTCGTACACGTTGGCAACGGCCCGGCGTCTGCCCGCGACGGCGCCGCCGGTCACCTGGAGGGCGTCCTTGATTGCGTCGTTCCTGTCGAACGACTCGCTGCCGTCGAACACCGCCTCGGAGAACGCGAGTTCGAGGGTGAACACGCTCGACCCGTCGTGGGCGTCCGGCGCGTTCCGGAACCAGGCGGTGAGTATCGCCACCGTCTCGTTGGTCACCGCGAGGTCCGTGAAGTCGGCGACCGCGTTGCCGTTCGCGTCGGCGAGCCGGTTGTCCGTGCCCGTGGTGGGCCTGGTGTAGCTCACCTTCACGCTTGCGTCGGTGGAGACTACGGCGGTCGCGAGGGTGAGGGTCAGTGCGGAGCCGCTGATCGTGGGTGAGCCGGTGAGTGCCACAGTCGTCTCCGAACCGCCCGACGGAGTCTTCTTCACGGTGAACGCGCCGTTGGCGAGGTTCGCGGCGGCGGCGAGGGCCTCGTTGAAGGCGATCACCAGGGTCGCGCCGTTCACCGTCGCGCCATTCGGCGTCGGCGCGGTGGTGTCGCCCGCGGCCCGCGTCACCACCACCGTATAGGTCTGGCTGGTCTCGCCGTCGCTCGCATTCACCTTGGCCTTGATCGTGTTCGCGCCGACGGCGAGGCCGACCTGGAAGCCCCGCGCATTGGCGTCGGCGTCGGTCAGGGCCGAGTCGGATCCGTCGAAATAGTCCAGCCTGGCGCGGCTGTCGCCCTTGGTCCCATCGATGGTGATCCGTTGCACCCCGTGGGG
>CAZUGT010000256.1:0-4506 GCA_964620095.1 uncultured Rhodospirillaceae bacterium
CCGGCGGCGCCGGTTGGCGTCGGTGAAGGCCTGCTCCGCGGCCTGAAACAGGCCCGGATACCGGCGGTCGAACGCCGCCATGAAGTCGCGGGCGTCGGTCACCGGGCTCTGACGGGACATCCGAAAGTCCGACAAGGCACGTTGATCGGTCATCGCGGTCTCCCTCCTTTTGATAAACAAAGTCTAACAAAACCGATGATGCTCACCAACCGCGCCGCCTTCGAACGCGCGTGATTTTGTAAGGTGAGCGGATCAGCCGCACTCCGAGGGAGGGTGTCCGCCCTTCAAATCCGTCGTAGCCCGCCAACCCGGCAGCCCGGCACAACTGGTCCAACTCGCTTCTCTCGATTCCCCGCGACGCGGTCCGACTCACGAAAACGTCGAACGCGACCGCGACCAGCAGGCGGTAGCCGACGTAGACGCCGAAACCGAGCGACAGGAAGGAGAAACCGACGTCTTTGACGCCGCGGTACTCCCAACCCAGTATTGCCAGCGCGACAACGAAAAAAGCCAACGCCGTCAGGGGCACGACGGGCCAAATGCGGCTTGCCATGCGGTAATAGCCGTCGTGGGCGTCGCCGAGCGCTTGCGGATACTGCCGCTCGAACCCGGCGATGAACTCCGCCGCCTCGGCAGGGCGCATATGTCCTGGTCCGCTGTCATCCACCGCAACCGCCTCCTCCGCTGCCTGCGCCGCCGCAGCCGCCCTCGCCCTTCCCGGGCGGCCGCCGGAACGGCGCGTCATGCCAGTTTAGTCCGCCGGCGGATTCACGGCCAACATAGCCCGCCAGCCTCATGGCCATATCCAGCTGCCCGAACTGCACGGGCGTGACGCCCCGGTTAACGAATTGAGCATAAAACCGCCGCCGCGCCACGTAGAGCAGGATGCTGTAGGCGGCGACCCCGACCGCCCCGACGATAGGCAGGCCGATCAACAGGCCGGGCTCGCCGGTCATCAGGGCGACCATGGCCACCAGCGAGCCGCAGAACAGCCCGCCGATCATGACCGCGTGAAATCCGGACTTCCGCCAGGTGTCGTAGCTGCGTTCCGCGAGGCCGATGGCGTCGGGAAACCGTCTGTCAAAGGCCGCCACGAACTGCCGCGCCTCCGGTTTCGAGGTCTCTTGGGTGATGTTCGGCAGTTCCGCCCCATCGGGCATGGCAGACTCTCCGGCTTCCGCCCTCCAGACTAGCAGGCGCGCGAAACACGATAAACGGGGAGAGCCACGGTCTGCGCCGAACCGCTGAAACCGGAGAAAAACCGCATTCCCGTGACGCCTCCGCTTGCGCCTCACCCGGTTGTGACCCACATTAACCGGTGATGCGTACCCTGCCCGAACCCGCGCGCCGCCGCGGCGGCGCCCGCAACGACTGGAAGACCATCCGCACCCTGCTGCCCTATCTGTGGCCCAAGGACCGGGTGGAGATGCGGGTGCGGGTCGTCGTCGCGCTGCTGTTGCTGGCTGCGGCCAAGGGGATCACCGTCGGCGTGCCGATTCTCTACAAGATGGCCGTCGACATTCTCACCGGGCAGGGCGCGAACGTGGTCATCGTGCCCATCGGCATCCTGGTGGCCTACGGCTCGGCCCGCGTCCTGCAGCAGGCCTTCGGCGAGCTGCGCGACGCGGTGTTCGCCAAGGTGGGTCAGCGGGCGATCCGCCAGGCGGGCCTCAAGACCTTCCGGCACCTCCATTCGCTGGCCATGCGGTTCCACCTGGACCGCCAGACCGGCGGCCTGAGCCGGGTCGTCGAGCGGGGCACCAAGGCCATCGAGTTCGTGCTGAACTTCACCCTGTTCAACATCCTGCCGACGCTGCTGGAGATCCTGATGGTCTGCGGCATCCTGTGGGGGCTGTTCAATTTCTGGTTTGCCCTGGTCACCTTCGTTACCGTCGGCACCTACATCGTCTGGACCGTCACCGTCACCGAATGGCGGCTCAAGTACCGCCGCCGGATGAACGAAAAGGACCAGGAAGCCACCACCAAGGCCATCGACTCGCTGTTGAACTACGAGACGGTCAAGTATTTCGGCAACGAAAACCACGAAGCCCAGCGCTTCGACAAGGCGCTCCGGTCGTACGAAACGGCGGCGGTGCAAAGCAAGGTGACGCTCTCGCTTCTGAACATCGGCCAGGGCTTCTTCATCTCCATCGGCCTGACCATCGTGATCATCATGGCCGCCTTCGGGGTCAGGAACGGCGAGATGACCCTAGGCGACTTCGTGCTGGTCAACAGCTACCTGATCCAGCTCTTCCTGCCGCTCAACTTCCTCGGCTTCGTCTACCGGGAGATCAAGCAGTCCCTCACCGACATGGAGGACATGTTCTCGCTCCTGGACGTTCACAAGGAGGTGGATGACAAGGAGAACGCGCCGGACCTCGCCGTATCCGGGGGCGAGATCAGGTTCGAGAACGTGGACTTCGACTACAATCCGGACCGCCGCATCCTCAAGGGCGTTTCGTTCACCGTCGAGCCCGGCAGGAAGGTGGCCATCGTCGGGCCGTCCGGGGCCGGCAAGTCGACCATTTCGCGCCTTCTCTACCGGTTCTACGACGTGACCTCCGGCCGCATCACCATCGACGGCCAGGACGTCCGGGACGTCGCCCAGTCCTCCCTCCGGGCCGCCATCGGCATCGTTCCCCAGGATACGGTGCTGTTCAACGACACGGTCTATTACAACATCGCCTATGGCCGGCCGGGCGCCTCGCCGGCGGAGATCGAGGAGGCGGCGCGCCTCGCCGCCATCCACGACTTCGTCATGAGCCTCCCCGACGGCTACGATACGCAGGTGGGCGAGCGGGGCCTGAAGCTGTCGGGGGGCGAAAAGCAGCGGGTGGCCATCGCCCGGACCATCTTGAAGGGCCCGCAGATTTTGATGTTCGACGAGGCCACGTCGGCCCTCGATACTCACACCGAGAAGGAAATCCAGGCGTCGCTCGCGGAAGTGTCGGCCGACCGCACCACCCTGGTCATCGCCCACCGGCTGTCGACCGTGGTGGACGCGGACGAAATCCTGGTCCTCGACCAGGGCGAGGTGATCGAGCGCGGCACCCATGCCGGGCTGCTGGAAAAGGGCGCGGCATACGCCGAAATGTGGGCCCGCCAGCAGGAGGCCCGGGAAGCGGAAGAGACGCTGGCGAAGGTCGCCGAGACGGACGAGCCGGCCGGCGAGGCAGGCGATCCGGCGCCCGCCGCCGCCGAATAGGGCTATTTTTTCGAGTTCTTGCGGAGCCAGTCGGCCGCCGCCCGACTGGCGGCCTGCTTCTGATCGCCGGTGAGATCCTTGGTGAGCGCCTTCAGCACCACGTCCGGCACGGGCGCCTTGTTGCCGGCCGCGATCTCCAGCCAGGTGAGCCCCTTCGCGGCATCCTTGGCGACCCCGTCGCCGCGCGCCAGCAACAGCCCGAAATTGCGCTGGGCATCGGCGATGTTCGCCTCGGCCGCCTTCTCGTACCAGGCGGCCGCCTTGGCGATATCCCGCGTCACGCCCTGCCCCCGCTGCAGCATCAGGGCGTAATTGTATTGCGCCCGGGCATGGCCCGCCTCCGCCGCTTCGCCGTACCAGGTGGCGGCCTTGAACAGGTCGCGCTCGACCTCCCGGCCGGCGTAGTAGAGCCGGGCCAGGCGAAGCTGGGACGGCAGATGCCCCTGGGCCGCGGCGACGCCATACCAGCGGACGGCCTCGGCCATGTCCTTGTCCCCCCTGAGACCGCGCTCGTGGATCTCGGCGAGCAGGAACTGGGCGTCGACGTCACCGTTTTCGGCGGCCCGTTGGTACCAGCGCTGCGAATCGCCGAATGTGACAGGCGGCGGAACCTGAGCCGGCTGCTGGGCGAACGCCGGCCCGCCCGCGGTCAGAAGGATGGACACCAGCAGCGTAACGGCGCCCCAAATTCGTGGTTTCATCGACTGCCCCGAAGATAAGCAGCCGCACGCGACCGCCCTTGATGGACCTTTGCGGTCCCGATTGGGGCGAGTTTAGCGGGTGCGCTTCGCCGATGCCAACAGGGATTGGTGTGGCGATTCGAATTTGGGCTGGCTATCATGGGCTCTCAAGATTTCTCCATCATACAACTTGGAGCCGTGAATCAGGGGATGGAAGTGCCCGGCGACAGCGCGCAAACGGACGCGTACAAACCCCTCCTGAAGAGCCACTATGAACTCGGCGAACTTTTCAAGATCCATCTGATCAACATCCTGCTTACGCTGCTTACCCTCGGGATCTATAGATTCTGGGCGAAGACGCGGATGCGCCGCTATCTCTGGTCGCACCTCGAAATCGAGGGAGATCGGCTCGAGTATACGGGGACGGCAAGGGAACTTCTTTTCGGTTTCTTGATTATTGCCGCCGTGCTCATCATCCCAATGCTGATCGTCCCCGAAATTATCAGTCTGGCGGCCGTGCTGTCGCCGGAAACTCAATCGGCCGTCGCCGGCGTACAGGGTCTGATTGTCTTCTTCCTGATCCCGATCGCCATTTTCCGGGCCCGCCGATACCGGCTGACC
>CAZUGT010000257.1:0-13626 GCA_964620095.1 uncultured Rhodospirillaceae bacterium
GATGTGCTTGTCGTAAATCCGCCACATGGCCTTGGTGGCTTCGACGGAGTTCGCGTACTGAAGCGGAATCTCCATCACCAGGGTGCGCGGGAACAAAGTCGAGGTGTAGCCCGGAAGATGGAACTCGATGTCGGCGATGCCGTTGACCACCCGCTTGAAGGCGCCGGGCGGCTTGCCGCCGATCTGCCCGCCGGGGAAGCCGACGATGTTGAGGCCGGCGCCGGCGCCGGACAGGGTCTTGCCCCAGGGCACCATCATCCCGGCCCATATGGGATGTTTGGGGATGGAGAAGAATGCCATCTTGAGATCCTTGTCGGCGGCCTGCGCCGAACCGGCGAACAGGCCGGCGCCGAACGCGATGACGCCGGCCGCCGACACGGCCAGGGCCGTCCGGCGGGAAAGCTTGGGTAACGACTTGATCATTTGAACCTCCATGTTGCGCTGAGTTGCCGACCCTCGGGGGTCTTGTTTTCACCTATCTTAAGGGTGTGATCGGCGGGTCGCCAAGCCACTCTGTTGGGCGGAATCCCACGTCGAATTGGATATCCCGCATCAGCCGCCGGGCGCGGGCGCCTCGCCCAGCATGAAGCCCTTGGCCGCCTTGCCTGTGACGCCGGGTCCCTTGGTGAACATGAGCACCAGATTGTCGGGTCCGGGCACATCGACGCCGTGGGTGACGCCCGCCGGGACGAAGACGATGCTGCTTTGTTTCACCGGAATGTCGTCCTGGTCCTCGAAGGTGATCGTCCCCGAGCCTTCGATGACGTAGAAGATTTCGTCCTGCATGGGGTGCTTGTGGAGCACGGTGCTCTGGCCGGGGAGGTAACAGACGATTTCACAGACCGCGCCCTTCGACTGGAGCACCTTCTTGCGGACCTGCTTGTCGCCGTTGAACTCGATCATGTCCGAGATTTCGTGACGTTCTATGGTTTCAGCGAGTGCCATTCCGGTTCTCCGCGGCTGATACGGTTTGCCCCTTGCCGAGGCGCAAGGCGGCCAGAATGTCCGATGCCGGCGAGACCTTGCCCAGCAGCGCCCGGGTATTCTGCAGGGTCGCCTCGTGCAGGGCCGGGGTATGGGAGGCGACGCAGTCCTCGGCGAGGACCACGTGGAAGCCCCGGTTATAGGCTTCGCGCAGCGTGGCCTCGACGCAGACGTTGGTCTGGACGCCGGCGAATATCAACGTCTCGATGCCCCGGGACCGGAGGTGCGCCTCGAAGTCCGGGTTGGTGAACGCCGAATAGCTGTGCTTGACGAACTGGGGCTCGCCGTTGGCCGGCTCGACGCCGAAGGGCCCGTAGCCTTGCGTCCCCGGAACGCAGCAGCTCCGCTCGATCCCCGCCTCCCGCTTTCGCCGGAGGAACGTCGGCGGCACCAGCGCGTCATCATAGTTGGCGTAGATCCACAGCACCTCCATGCCGCCCGCCCGGGCGCCGTCGATGAGGCCCTGCAATGCCGGGACGATGGCCCGGCACGGCGCCGGGTCCAGGCCCAGGCCGGCCACGAAGCCGTCGGCGGCGCAGAAATCCACCTGCATGTCGACCACCGCCAGCGCCGCCCGGGTCTCGGAGAGAAGCCCGAGCACCGGGTTGCCGGAGGCCGTATCCCGCACCTTCGCGTCCATCAGTGAATGGTGTCCCACACCGTGCCGCCGATGCCGCAGCGCATCTCGGCGGAAGGAACGTAGAAGATGGACCGGGCCTTGGTCCCGCCGGCCGCCGCCATGGCGACCATCCAGGCCAGAAGCTCCGTGGTGCCGCCGCCGCCGGCCGCGTTCATTTTTTCCACCGTCGCCTCGCGGCACACCTTGCCGAGATCGCCCTCTTCGAGCAGCGCCATGAACCAGCGGTCGAAATCCTCGTCGAGGGTGAAGTAGCGGGGGCCGCCCGGCTCGTGGGACAGGCCGCCG
Source organism: uncultured Rhodospirillaceae bacterium (assembly GCA_964620095.1). GTDB lineage: Bacteria > Pseudomonadota > Alphaproteobacteria > Rhodospirillales > UBA2165 > JAJDXO01. The sequence continues at coordinate 1,910 of CAZUGT010000257.1, forward strand.
GTCCCCATGACCGCAACCCGCATGCCGTCGGGCAGGTCGTCGCGGATCGTCCTGGCGATCACCTCGCCCGCGTGGACGCTGATTTCCGGGGTCGGGACCGGCGGGCTGATGCAGTTCATGTGGATCGGCACCAGCGGCACCGAGTGGTCGGGCGTCAGGTAGTAAAGCGGCACCGAAAAATTGTCGTCGAACAACAAATCGTCCCGGCTGTCGAGGCTCAGGCCGGCCGCCTCCCCCGCCTTCACCAGGGCGCGCGCCACATCGGGATGCCCGTCGACCTCGTAGCCGTCGAGCGCCAGCCAGGATTTGAAGAACTCGGCCGGGCCCCGCCAGCGGGCCGCCGTGCCGACGCAAAAATCGGGCGGATCGTGGAGCGGCTGGTTGAGCATGTGGTCGTTGGCCACGCCGATTATCACGTCGGGCCTGGAGGCCTGGAGATGTTCCCGCATCCTCGCGTAGCCGCCGACGATCTCGGCCTGCTCGTCGTCGGGGGCCGAACCGAGCCAGCCGGTGCATCCGGGCGCATGGGCCAGCGCGATGACCGATACGATTTCCGCCATCTCTCCCTCCTCTACGACCGCTTCCTGTGTTCGACGATCTGGTCGCCGAAGGACCGCCTGTAGGCCTGGGCGGCGTCGCTCTTGCTGTCGTTGTCGGCCGAGCCGTGCACCAGGCGGGTCACCTGGGGCAGGAAATAGGAATGCACCCCCATCTCGCCCAGCGTCACCACGTCGACCGCACGCCAGGCGGCCCGCTCGGCGTCGCTCAATCCGTACTGTTCCATGACGTCTTCCATGCGCTCGGCGAAGCCGGTGTAGAGCGCCGGGTCGCGCCGAATCTCGAAAATCAGCCTGTTCGATGGAAGATCGGGATCATATTCGTTTGCCATATCGCCAGCCTCCCCTGTGCCATATCGCCAGCTTCCCGGGCCAGTTTGGCACAGACCCTGCCCGAATGAAAATCCATACGGCATCGCCGAAATACTATGATGGTTTGCGGACGACGAACCGGGTCGAGACCCGCGCCCGGTGACGGATGAACCGGCCGCGAGCCATGCATTTTTTGCATAACGGTAAGGTGTTGAAATAACGCAATTTATAATCATTTTCCAATTCGGCCGTTTTCGCGACAATGGACATTCATGGACATTAATAGACATTTATTGTCACCCGTTCGGGAGGTAACGCACCAAAAAGGTCGTACAAAAACGCATAGCTCGCCCCCGAACGCAAAACGGCCGCCCCGATAAGGGAGCGGCAGTCGCCTATACATTTAGCTCGGGCAGGCGTGGCGGCAAGGGGGGAATTGGGGGCGAGACGGTTATCGATGATTCCTTATCTCCGCGATCTTCCTGGCCATATCGATCCAGCGATGCAGGGGTTGTTCCATTTCCTCCGGTGCGGCTTCCTCGACCATGTGGAAGATATCGTAATCGTCGTTCCGTTTTTGCCACATCGAGAGCAGGGGCTTGACGGTCCCGGCGTCCTCTGCCTGGACCTGAAGTGTGCGGAACCAGCCTTCTCCATCCGCGGGTCCGTTGAATGCGCGGTTTTCGAGCACGCGGCAGCCGCATTCCCGGGCTACGGTCCAGAGAGTGTGTAGTGGCGTTCCCCAGGGAACGGGGTCGGCGATCGGGATCGCTTCGGGAGGCAATGCGTCAACAAAGCGGTCTTCGAGGGACCAGGGAACGGCCTCGAAGCGCTCGGCTTGCGGGTTCCAGCGAATGCTTGCGCCGTCCGGGGTGTGGCCTTGGGCGCGGTTCAAGAAGGCCCGGAGCGAGGTTCGGGCCGAAGCGGCCGGGCTCGCGAGGATATCCCTCGCCCATTGCGTGAGTGCTTCAGAGAGCCAGTCCGACCCGCCATCTGCTCCATGAGATTCATACCTGGAGAAATTCCAGAGGACCTCGGCGAAGGCGTTGAGCGGATGGCCTTCGCTCCATAGCCAGTCCCGCATTTCGCCGTAGATGTCACGAAACGGTTCGCCGGCGTTATGCCGGTCGAGCAACACGTTCTTCATCAGCTTGTCGAGTTGTTCCCAAAGTTGCTGCGTCAGTTGCGTTTCGGGCATGTCCACCCGCCGGTTCTCAGAGAGATTCTGCTCCGCTATCTGGAAGCACACCCCCCAGATGGCGGCGAGGGTTTCGGGACTGTTGCTCGGCAGGGTATTGTCCTCGATCAGCGTATATCGCCACCGTTCATAGCCGACCCCTCCCTGACCGGAAATCTCGTTGAGGAAATCCTCCACGTCGGCAATGGGCACGTATGAGTGAAGCGACTGGAATCGTCCGTAGAAGTCCCGCACGATGTCTCGTGCACGCGGTTCGAGCTCGGAGAAGAGCCGCGCTAGGTCGTGGGTACGGTAGGGATACCGTCCGGCATGGCGTTTATGGTTCGCGGCATTCAGTGGAACTTTCCGTTCGATCAGTTCCTCGACGGTTAGGCCAGCGCTCTCCGCGATGAGGTACTTGAGGGTTTGTTCCAATCCGCTGTAGGCAGCGATGATTACCGTCCAGTTGCGTGCGATGTCGGTGCCCGGATGCAGTTCGAGCGTGACGGGCTCGCTTTCCAGGGTCTGGCTGGTCTTTCCGTGCGCGGTTCGGAGCCGTTGCATTATTTCCAACTTGTCGTGCCTAGACATCGGCATGTTGTTTCCTTCCCTTACGGTATGAATGGCGTTGACGCGCTTGGTTCGGAGGATAGGTGCCAATACTCGCTTGTGCCCGGACGGCCAACGCAAAATTGCCGGGCGGCCCCTCAACCTTTCCGAAATCGGCCCGGCGGCTATACTATCCAAAATTAACATCCTGACTTTCCGCCTCGATGCCGCATCAATGCCACAAGCCAAGACCTCCGATATAGCCGAACTATTCCAAGAGTACCTCCGCAAACTGGCCCAAACGCCCGTTGAAGATCAGACGGAGCATACGGGCCGCGCCGCGCTGGAGGAGTTGCTGAACGCATTCGCCGAAACGGTCGAGGCAAACGTTCAGCACGAACCCAAGCGCGTGGCGGAGAAAGGCGCGCCCGATTTCAAGATTTCCCGGCAGGGCATGATCCTCGGATACGTCGAGACCAAAACCATCGGCGACAATTTGGACAAGGTGCTGAAGTCCGGCCAGATCAAGCGATACCGTGAACTCTCCGACAACATCCTGCTTACCGACTACCTGCATTTTATCTGGATCAACAAAGACGGTATTCACCGCGAAACACTGTGTCACGCGACGGATTTAGAGAACTCCAAATTCACCCCGGGAGAGGCGCCGGTTGCGGCGGTCAGCGCGCTTCTCGACGCTTTCTTTTCGACCGCGCCCGAGGGTATTGGCCGCGCCGAAAATCTGGCCCTGGCCCTCGCCACACGGAGCAAATTGCTGCGGGATTACCTGGGCGAGGAACTGGTGCGGCAAGGGAAAGTACACCAAGAGGGACGGCTGTACGGGCTCTACACGATTTTCCGGGATCAGATCTTCCACGAACTTACGCTGGCCGAGTTCGCCGATGCGTTCGCGCAGATGCTGGCCTACGGCCTGTTCCTGGCGAAACTCAATGCCGAGGACGGCGAGGTGACGCTGCACAATGCGCGACAGCACATTCCAGGGTCTTTCCGGCTGATCCGGGAATTGGTGGATTTTCTGACCGAACTGGAAAAGGACGAGTACCGTGAAATCCGCTGGGTGGTGGAGGAAGTTCTGTCCATCGTCAACGGCCTCGAACTCGCCGCCATTCACGAAGACCTGTCTTTCCGCCAACGCAAGGCCATCGCCCGGAACGTGCGGGCGGCGGACGAGGAAGAGCACCGCCTGTTCGAGCGCGACCCATTCATCTATTTCTACGAGGATTACCTGAAAGCCTACGATCCGGAGATGCGCAAGGGCCGGGGCGTCTACTATACCCCGCCGCCGGTGGTCAACTTCATCATCCGGGCCGTGGACGACATTCTGAAGGATAGCTTCGGGATCGCCGACGGGCTCGCCGACCACCAACGGGTGACGGTGCTCGATTTCGCCTGCGGCACCGGAACATTCCTGCTGGAAGTGTTCCAGCGCATTTTCGAGAACACGGGCGGGGCGGACTCCGGGCGGGGCGATTTGCTCGTCCGCGACCATATCCTCAGGAACATTTTTGGATTCGAGTACCTCATCGCGCCCTACACCATCGCGCACCTGAAGCTCTCCCAATACCTCCAAGACCAAGGACATCCACTGAATGACGGCGAACGGCTGCAAATCTTTCTCACCAACACCCTCGAGCCCGTGGAGCCACAGGCCAATCTGGCTGCTGCCCGCCGTCAGCGCCGAGGTCGAAGCAGCGCAGCGGGTAAAGGAGCAGCCTATCCTCGTCATCACGGGCAATCCGCCCTATTCGGGGCATTCCAAGAACAAGGGGAAGTGGATAAAGCAGGCTATCGACGCCTACAAGTTCACTTGGGAGACGAATGAAGACGGCCTTGAAGAGAAACGGCCATTGGGTGAGAAAAATCCCAAATGGCTCCAAGACGATTACGTCAAATTCCTTCGCTTCGCCCAGATGAAGATGGACGGCTATTCCTATGCCACAACCGGCCCGGACGGGAAGCCAGTCGAGCACTCAGTTCCGGGGGTCGAACGAGGAATCGTAGCCGTCATCACAAACCATTCGTGGCTAGACAATCCGACCTTTCGTGGAATGCGCCAATCGCTGATGCGAACCTTCAATCAGATTTACGTGCTTGATCTGCACGGCAATGCGAAGAAGAAAGAAACCGCGCCGGACGGGTCGAAGGACGAGAATGTTTTCGACATAGAGCAAGGTGTCGCCATCAGCGTTTTCGTCAAGAGTCCCGAATTGGAGCAGGGCATATGGCGTGGCGATATTTGGGGTAGACAGCTCAAAAAATATAAAGCTCTAGCCAATGGCGCCCTCCAACGTCATGGCTTGGAGGCGATTGCGCCTAACACTCCGCATTATCTGTTTCATGCTCAAGACGCCGAAGTTCGGGATTTATATGAGCGAGGGATATCGATACCGGAAATCATGCCACGTTCCAGCGTTGGTGTTGTGACCGGTCGTGACCGGTTGGCGATAGCGTTCTCTGCGACGGAAATCCGAGACAGGGTTGCCGATTTCGTGGAGCGAGATCCGGAGAATGCGAGACAATTTTATAGCCTTCGAAAAGATGTCCACGATTGGCGTGTGGCATGGGCACAGGACGACGTCAGAAATGGCGGACAGGTCATAAAGATTCATTACCGGCCCTTTGATACGAGATTTACGTTCTATACCGGACGATCGCGCGGATTTCATGTGCGTCCTCGTGATGAGATATCCCGGCATCTCCTCCGGCCAAATTTAGCGCTTGTTACTTCCAGGCTGACCAAAGGGGAGAATTTTCGACATGCACAAGTGATCGACAAACCGACAGAAGTCATCTGCATGTCGCCAAACACCTCTAACAATGGATTCGTTTTTCCTCTGCGGATAGATGACGGTGTCGAGAACTTTACCCCAGAGTTTCGCGAGTACATCGATAGCCGCTATGACCATCACTACACGCCGGAGGAAATTCTGGGCTACATCTACGCGGTGCTTCACGCACCTGCTTATCGGGAACGGTACGCGGAGTTTCTGCGTATCGATTTTCCCCGCATCCCTTTTCCCGAAGCGGCCGAAGAGTTCGAGCGCCTGTCCGCCCTCGGTTGGGGGTTGGTGCAGGCCCATCTGGAGCGGGAGTTCCCGCGGGCCGGCCTCGGCGCCTATGCCGGACGGGGCAGCCACGAGGTCGAGCGGGTGCGCTACTCGGCGGAAGAGGAAAGCGTCTGGATCAATGCCGACCAGCGGTTCGAGAACGTTCCTTCGGAGATTTGGGAGTTTTACATCGGTGGCTATCAGGTGATCGACAAATACCTCAAATCCCGCAAGGGCCGCACCCTGAGCCTGGACGAAATCAACCACGTCGGCGCCATCGCCGATATCCTCGCCTTCACCATCGGCCGCATGGCCGAGATCGACGAAGCCTACGGCGAGGCGTTTCCGGATGCATAGACCCCCGGTTCAATGTCGCGATGAAACCGGGTTTGGTGTATGATACGCGCCGAATCGATATTTTGACGAACCGCCGACCATGTGCCCTGCCGACTCCTCCGACCAAAGCCCCGGCGCCGGCCAGCCGGACCTTTTCGGCCCCGACCGGACGCCCGCCTACCGGCCCGACCCGGACAAGGTGCGGGCGCGCCTGCACCTGATTCTATCGGAGGCCAAGTCGGCCGAGGCCCTGCCCTGGGACCGTGACCGGCTGTCCCTCTACCGGACCATCTTTCCCCAGATGACTCAATGGCTTCCCGATGACGAGGCGGCGCAGCTCCGGTTCGAGTTTGAAGAAGCCTTGGAGCGGCTGGAGGCGGCCTGATCCGAATCGGGCACACTGGACCGGCTTCGCCGGTCGGAGGACAAGCTTTGACCCGGTGATCCACGCCTGGCGGTCAGCGGTACATGTGGATGGCCGGGTCCGGGCCCGGCCATGACGAATTGGGCTTTGCACCCCCTCACCCTGACCCTCTCCCCCTTCGAAGGGGAGAGGGAACGTACGGAGGAATCGGTCAGTAGTCCAGGAAGCTCCGGAGCTTGCGCGACCGCGAGGGGTGCTTGAGCTTGCGCAGCGCCTTGGCCTCGATCTGCCGGATGCGCTCCCGGGTGACCGAGAACTGCTGACCCACCTCTTCCAGGGTGTGGTCGGTGTTCATGCCGATGCCGAAGCGCATGCGGAGCACCCGCTCCTCGCGCGGCGTGAGGCTGGCCAGCACCCGGGTGGTGGTCTCCCGGAGGTTGCCCTGGATGGCGGCGTCCAGCGGCTGGATGGCGTTCTTGTCCTCGATGAAGTCGCCGAGGTGGGAATCCTCCTCGTCGCCGATGGGGGTTTCGAGGGAGATGGGCTCCTTGGCGATCTTCAGCACCTTGCGGACCTTGTCGACCGGCATCCCCAGCTTGACCGCCAGCTCGTCCGGGGTCGGCTCGCGGCCGATCTCGTGGAGCATCTGGCGCGACGTGCGGACCAGCTTGTTGATGGTCTCGATCATGTGCACCGGGATACGGATGGTGCGCGCCTGGTCGGCGATGGAGCGGGTGATCGCCTGGCGGATCCACCAGGTGGCGTAGGTGGAGAACTTGTAGCCCCGGCGGTACTCGAACTTGTCGACCGCCTTCATCAGGCCGATATTGCCCTCCTGGATCAGGTCCAGGAACTGCAGGCCGCGGTTGGTGTATTTCTTGGCGATGGAGATCACCAGCCGCAGGTTGGCCTCGATCATCTCCTTCTTGGCCTTGGCGGATTCCCGCTCGCCCTTCTGCACCGTCCCGACGATGCGCCGGAACTCGGAGATCGGCAGGCCCGCCTCGTTGGCGATTTCGGCGACCTCGGCGCGGATTTCCTTGATCTCCGGGCGGTTCTTCTTGACGTAGTCCTTCCAGCCCTTGCCGGTCAGCCGGCCGACCCGGGTCGCCCAGTTGGGGTCCAGCTCGTTGCCGTAATACTGCTCGAGGAAGTCGGCCCGGTTGACCTTGGAGGCGACCGCCATCCTGAGGAGCCGGCCCTCGAAGCCGATGAGCTTGCGGTTGAGGTCGTACATCTGGTTGACCAGGTACTCGATGCGGCTGTTGTTGAGGTGAACCTCCTTCATCAGCCCGATCAGCTCGGAGCGCAGCGTGTTGATCCGCTTCTCCGCCGCCGGCGTCACCTTGTCGCCCTTCTTGATGGCGGTCAGGCGCTTGTCCTGGGCCCGGTGCAGCTTGGCGTAGGTCTGCTCCACCGCCTGGAACTGTTTCACCACGTCGGGCAGCAGGGTCTGTTCCATCACCGCGAGGGAGACGGTGTTCTCGTCGTCATCGTCGTCGTCATCCGCGCTGCCGCCTTCCGAAGAGGTTTTTTCCGCGTCCTCGCCGCCGTCCTTGGACGGTTTCTCCTCGGCGGCGGCCTTCTTCTCGCCTTCCTCCTCCTTCTGCTTGGCGGCCTCGGCCTCGGTGGGCATGGCCGGCAGCGCCGTGTGGTCGACCTTGGGACCGGAGAAGGTGGCGTCGAGATCGATAATGTCGCGGAGCAGCATCAGGCCCTGATCCAGCGCGTCGCGCCAGTTGATCAGCGCCCGGATGGTCATCGGGCTTTCGCAGATGCCGCCGATCATCATCTCGCGGCCGGCCTCGATGCGCTTGGCGATGGCGATCTCGCCCTCGCGGGAGAGGAGCTCCACCGAGCCCATCTCGCGGAGATACATGCGCACAGGATCGTCGGAGCGCCCGAGATCGTTCTCGTCGACGTTCCCCGAGGCGCTTTCGCTTTCCTTCTCGGACTTGTCGTCGTCGGACTCCTCGGTCTCTTCGTTCTCGATGACGTTGATCCCGGCTTCCGAGAGCATGGACATGGTGTCCTCGATCTGCTCGGACGAGACCTGATCCTGGGGCAGCGCCGCGTTGAGCTCGTCATAGGTGACGTAGCCCCGCTCCTTGCCCTTGGCGATCATCTTCTTCACTTCGGCATTGATGGTGTCCAGAAGCGGCGCTTCCTGGTTTTCACCTCCTGCCGGAGCTGTCTTTTCCTTGGTTGCGGTTGCCGCAGTTGCCATGACTTCCCCGCTTGCTTACCTATGCTCCTGCCCCGGGTTACCCGGAGCGTGTTCCCCTGCCGGTGCCTTGGGCCCGGCCCTCGATGAATGACGATACCGCTTGGACTATGCCGCCGCGCCGGAACCTCTTTCAGCCGGATCGGCGTCCAACTGGTCGCTTTCCTGGACCTGCTGCTGTTTCTTCAATTCCACGAGGCGACGGAAGTCCGCGTCATTCGGCTCTTTGCCAAGACGTTCTTCCACTGCCTTGATCTCGGCCAGCAGCCGATCCCGCTGGTAAAGCCTGAGCACTTGGTCCCAGCCTCTACGGGCAATGTCCAATGGTTCGTCCGGCCGGGCGAATGTCGCGTGGTCTAATACCTGTCGGCTCAAAAGGCCGCCCAATAGCGCCGAAAACCCGGTTTGACATAAGTGGTCATGCAGACCCTGAAAATCAAGGTCGGACCGCTGTTCGAGGGTCTTTAAGACCTCTTGGCGCAGTTTGTCAAGTTCCGGGCCGGTAAAGTCGAGGATTCCCAACTGTTCGCCGATGTCGTCCATCATCTCCGGATGGGTGATCAAAACCACCAGGAGAATGCGTTCGCGGAGGGAAATCCGGTCGATTTTGGCGCCCGCGCCCGCCGCTTCGTCGATTTGCACCGATTTTGACGCAGGCTTGGTCCCGCCGCCCGCCCCGCCCGTCCGGGTTTTGCGCGCCTCCTGCCACAGGCGGTCCTTGAACGTGCTGAGATAGTGCCCGCGCACCGTCTCGTCGGCGATCTTGAACGCCTGGTCCTTGAGCTTCTTCTCGATCCACGCCCGGTCGTCCGGGTCGTTCAGCGGCTTGCCCGCCCGCTCCATGCGCCAGATGACCTCCGACAAGGGCACCGCCCCGTTCAGCAGGTCCCCCAGGGCGTCCTGGCCCCGGGTCCGGATCAGGCTGTCCGGGTCCTGGCCGGCGGGCAGGAAGGCGAAACGCAACGTGTGCCCGGCGTTGAGGATGGGCAGCGCGCGCTCCGCCGCCCGGGAGGCCGCCCGCTCGCCCGCATTGTCGCCGTCGAAGCACAAAATGGGCTCCCGGGAGAACCGCCACACCAGCCTGATCTGGTCCTCGGTGAGCGCCGTGCCGAGGGGCGCGACGGCGGTCCGGAACCCGGCCTGCTGCAGGGCCAGCACGTCGGTGTAGCCCTCGACGATAACGAGCGGATAGTCCCGGGCGTGCTCCCGGGCCTGATAGAGGCCGTACAGCAGCCGGCCCTTCTGGAACACCGGGGTCTCGGGCGAGTTCAAATATTTGGGCGCGTTGGAGCCGGGGTCGGCATCGAGGATGCGCCCGCCGAAGGCGACGACCCGGCCGCGGCCGTCCAGTATGGGGAACATCACCCGGCCCCGGAACCGGTCGTATGGCGGACGATCCGCATCGTCCGGCTGCACCACCAGCCCGGCCTCCAGGAGCTTCTCGTCGGGCGTCCCGTCCTTGGTCAGCGCCGCCTTCAGGGCGCCCCTCCCGTCGGGGGCGAAGCCCAGCCGGTAGGTCTTGACGGTCTCCTCGGTCAGACCCCGCTCCAGCAGGTATTGCAGCGCCCGCTTGCCCTCGGGCAGGCGAAGCTGCTTCTCGAAATACCGGGCGGCGGCTTCCAGCACGTCGTAGAGGCCCTTGGCGCGCTCGTTCCGGGCCCGTTCCTCCGGTGAATCCTGCGGCACCTCCATGCCGGCTTCCGCCGCCAGCCGCTCGACCGCCTCGGGGAAGGACAGGTTCTCGGTCTCCATCACGAAGTCGAAGACGCTGCCGTGGGCCCCGCAGCCGAAGCAGTGATAGAAGCCCTTCTCCTCGTTGACCGTGAAGGACGGCGTCTTTTCGTTGTGGAACGGACACAGGCCCGAATGCTCGCGGCCCGCGCGCTTCAGGGCGACGCGCTTGCCGATCACCGAGACCAGGCCCACCCGCGCCCTGAGCTCGTCCAGAAATTGAGGAGAAAACGCCATGGCGGTTTTATAGCAGGCGCGGTTTACCGCGTACGCGCGAGTTACGAGTTATCCCCGTGTTCCTTGCGATTCACAGGGGGTGCGCCGGTAACTGGAAATTTGATTCTGCGCGAATCGCCTTTACTTACGTTCAATCGGCTTCGCGGAACCAACTAGGGTGAGGATTGTGCGGCGCAATCCGGGTTCTTGCTCGTGGAGCCGGACTAGCGTCTCACGTACTGCCGGATAATGGGGCGCGGCAAGAAGCAAGGTGCCAAACGCGGCTTGCGGGAGAACGATCGCCATCACCGCCTCCTTTGAACCAGGCTCACCGCGATCCACCGCCTGTTTCAAGGCGCGCAAATCAGGCCCAATTTCCTTGGGGGGCTTCCAGCCCTCGAGCTTCCTAACAATTTTCTCAAGATATTTTTGGTTCCCGCTGCCAAAGAAAGCACCCCAAATGATGTCCATGGTTGGACTGCTTGAGATGGTCATGTCGCCGTAAGGATCAGCGCTCTTCGGCAGCACTTTTTGGATTACAGAATCCGGCAAGTTTAGTTGCGACAAAATGAATTCCGTTTCTGGATGTCCCGAGAGGCCAAGCGCGGTGACAAATATGTCGAAGCGCTCCAGGCTGCCCAGGGCGGCTATGCTGGACCCACTGATTGCCAGCGATCCCGCGGAGGCTTCGCCAAAGACATGGGCGTAGTAGGCGACGAGAATTGCTCGTGCGTGTCGTTGCTTAATTGCTCGCTCGTCCGCGATGAGCTTTTTAACATCCAGAGTTTCCAGCAGCCTCAATGCCTTGTCTGGATCCGGGTCCAGGTGATACGCCTGTAGCTGCCGAGAGACCTCGGTATTTGACGGAAACAGCGCGATGTTTCGGGTTTCTGCAGTGGCGGACTGAGACCCAACCAGCAGAACGAAGGTCAAGAAAACAAGGCGCACTCCAACCATGCCTGCATACCGCCAGATTTTCGGTGATGGTGAGGGTACGACAACCACAATGAATAGCCGAATGAACTGACAAAAATTTTCTAGCGATGAAGCCTAGGCCAGCTTCTCTTTGACGATGCCGCTGGCTTTGCCGAAGTCCATCCGGCCGGCGTACCTCTCCTTCAGCGCGCCCATCACCCGGCCCATCTCCTTGATGGAGCCGGCGCCCAATTCGTCGATGACGCCC
>CAZUGT010000258.1:0-13660 GCA_964620095.1 uncultured Rhodospirillaceae bacterium
AAAAATCGTCGATATTCTCCGCAAGACCTGGGGGAAGATGAGCCCCCGGGGACGAGAGGCGGCGCTGGCGCTCGAACTGAGCGGCGAGGCGCGGCAGCTTGTCGAGCGGGCGCTTGCCCAATAGGGTGCGGCCATGTCCCAAAGCACACCCCATACCGTGTACCTGGTCGGCGCCGGACCCGGCGATCCGGACCTCCTGACGGTCAAGGCATTGCGCCTGCTCCAATCGGCCGAGGTGGTGGTCTACGACCGGCTCGTTTCGGATGACGTTCTGGACCTTATCCCGGCCGGCGCGACCCGCATTTTCGCCGGCAAGGCGAGCCGCCGACAAGGGGTGCCGCAAGAGGAGATCAACGACATGCTGGTCCGCCTGGCCCGCGAGGGACGGAGCGTGGTCCGGCTGAAGGGCGGCGATCCGTTCGTCTTTGGACGCGGCTCGGAGGAAGCGGTGCATCTGGTGGAGAACGGCATCCCGTTCGAAGTGGTGCCGGGCGTTACGGCGGCGATCGCCTGCGCCGCCTATTCCGGAATACCGCTGACGCACCGGGGGCTGGCCAAGAGCGTCCGGGTCATCACCGGCCATCGCCGGGACAACCGGGCTCTAGACTTCGATTGGCCGAGCTTGGCGGACGGCGAGACGACACTGGTCGTCTATATGGGCCTCGCCAATCTCGGATTGATCGCCCGGGAACTGATGGACGCGGGCGCCGAAAGCGAGCGGCCCGCCGCCGCCGTCTACCGCGGCTCGACGCCGGACCAGCGCGTCGTGCACGGCACGCTCGGAACCCTCGCCGAGCGGGTCGGCGAGGCGGGCCTCACCGCCCCTACCCTGGTCATCATCGGCGAGGTGGCGTCCCTCGGCGAGACGCTCGCCTGGTTCGAGCCGGAGCGCCGCGCGGACCATGACCCTGGTGAGAAATGAGGGCTAGGCCTGAGGATACGGTCCTGTTGATCGTCGGACACGGCGCCCAGGACGCGCCCACGGCGGCCGGCGCGGTGACGTCACATGCGCGGGCCATCGCGTCACGGGAGATTTTCGCCGACGTCCGTGCCGGTTTCCTGCGGCAGGAACCGTTCGCCAAATCCGTCCTCGGCCAAATCGGCGGCCGGTCCGTCGTCGTCGTGCCGCATTTCGCCGCCGACGGCTACATCGCCGGCGAAGTCCTGCCGGGCGAACTGGGCATCGGGGACGGAACCGCCCTGACCAAGGCAACCGGCTCCCACCCGGATATTCCGGCGGCCGCGGCGGACCTGGTTCTCACCGAAGCACGGAACGCCGGCATCGATCCCGGCGGGGCCGATATCGTCGTCGTCGGCCACGGCACCAAACGCAACGACCGGTCGGAAACCTCGACCGCCCGCCTGGCCGAATTCGTTCTCGCCGAAACCGGCGCCGCCTCCTGCACGGCGGCGTTCTTGGAGATCGATCCGCTGATCGAGAATTGGCGGACGTTCACCAGCCGGCCCCATGTGGTCGTGCTGCCCAACCTGTTCGCCGCGGGGTTTCACGGAGCCGAGGATATCCCCGCCCGGCTCGGCCCGCCCGGCGAGCGGCAATTGCACCTGTGTCCGCCGCTCGGGACGGCGCCGGTCATGGCCGACCTGATCGTCGACCGGGCGTTGTCGTGTTTGGCGCAGACCGAGGAGACCGGGAATGCCTGACCGGCGCATCGAACGCCTCGGCCGTATTCGGCCTCACGGCAGCATGATCACCTGACCGGTGGTCTTGCGGGCCGCCGCGTCCCGGTGGACCTTGGGCGCGTCGCGCAGCCCGTACCGGTGATCGATGGTGATTTTGACCTTGCCGCTCTTGATCATGCGGATCACCGAACGGGCGCTCGCATCGGCGATTTCGGGCGACGTCATGTAGTTGACCGTGGTCGCCCGGTGAATGAAGGGGGACTTGGCCTGACCTTCCTTGAGCAGATCGAGGAGCGGCGGCGGTCCCGACGCGGCGCCGAAACTGACCGCCAGCCCGAGGACCTTGGTGCATTCGATGGAGCCGGCCCATGTGGTCCTGCCGACCGAATCGTAGGCCACGTCGACCCCCTCGCCCTTGGTCAGGCGCATGACCTCCTTGACGAAGTCCTTCCTGGCGTAATTGATCACGTGCGCCGCGCCATGGCGTTTGGCCAGCCGGCACTTGGCGTCGGTTCCCGCGGTCCCGATCAGCGTCGCGCCCGCCGCCTTCGCCCACTGGCAGGCGATCAGGCCGACCCCGCCGGCGGCCGCGTGAAACAGGATGACGTCGCCCGCCTTGAGCTTATGGGTCCGGTTGAACAGATATTCGACCGTACGGCCCTTCGACAGCATCGCCGCCGCGGTCTCGTCGTCGATCCACCCGGGCAGCCTGGCCAGATGACCCGCCTCGATGAGCCGCGCCTCAGAGTAGCTGCCCGGCATTCCCGTGGCGTAGGCGACCCGGTCGCCCACTTTCACCCGCTCGACGCCGCGCCCGACCGCCTCGACCACGCCCGCGCCCTCGATACCGATACCCATCGGCAGGGGCCCGCGCGGCGGATAGAGGCCGCTCCTTATATAGGTGTCCACCATGTTGAATCCGACGGCGGTGTGGCGGACGATCGCCTGCCCCGCCTTGGGTCTCGGCAGGTCCACCTCTTCCCACTTCATCGCCCTCGGCGGCCCGGGCTTGTGAACGCGAAAGGCGTGGGTCTTCATCTGGTTTCTCCCGGCGCTATGGCCGCCCGGCGGGGCGGCGGATCATTGGGCTACTGGGCGGCGTCGGCCTGGGTTTCGAACGCCGGCATGATTTCGCGCGAAAACTCCCGCAATGTCTCGGCGCTGCCGGGCAGCAGGATCAGGACATACTCCACGCCCCACGATTGGAGCCGTTGAAGCCGCTCGATGATGCGTTCGGGCGTGCCGATCAGCGCGCCGTCCGGATTGCTCATGTCCTGAACCGCGAATGTTTCGGGCTGCGCGTCACGGCGCAGTCCTGGCAGGGCGCCGTAATCCTCGGCCATTTTGGCGCTGCGCTCGACGCGCGCGCGAATCGCGTCTTCGTACTCTTCCTCCGTCCGGGTAATCGCCAGCCCCCGGGCGACGGCCAACTCATCGGCCAATAAGGGCCTGCCGATCTTGGCGCAGGTGTCCTGCCATACCTTCAGGCGCTCCCGGGTCCGGGCATCCGTGGCGAAATGATCGAGCAGGATATTGAACCCCGATTTGGCCACCCGGGCGATGGAGTCATCGGTGCCGGCGGCCGACCACAGCGGCGGGTGGGGTTTCTGGACGACCGGCGGCTCGACGACGATATTGCGGAAGCTCCAGAACCGGCCGTCATGGTCGAAACGCTCGTCGGACAGCCACGATTTGCGGATCAGTTCGACGGACTCCTCGTAGCGCGGCAGCCCCTCCTCCTTGGGGATGCGGAACCCCTCGAACTCGATGTCGCGATAGCCTTTCCCGACACCGAAATCCAACCGGCCGCCGGACAGCAGATCGACGGTCGCCGCCTGCTCGGCGATCAGCACCGGGTTGTGCCACGGAAGCACCGTAACCGCCGTGCCGAGACGGATGGTGCTGGTCCTGGCGGCGAGATAGGACAACAGGTTCAGGGACGAAGAAACCTGACCGGAGCCGGAGAAATGGTGTTCGACGAGAAAGATGCTGTGAAAGCCCAGGCTTTCCGCCTCGACGACGAGATCGATGAATTTTCGGTAGCCTTGGCTGTCCGCCGTTTCGCCGCCGCGCTTCGCCACGGCGCCGCCGAATAATCCGAACCGCATGTGAGATCCCAACCCGATCGCGTCAGTTGCCGCTTTCGGCGTCGAGCCTAAGGCCCCGTTCCGGCCTTTGCAAACGCGGGAAGATGGAGGCTGTTCGGCTGATCGTAGCATCTTTATGACCCCCCCACCCTAACCCTCTCCCCCTGAAGAAGGGGGAGAGGGGACTGCTCCCCAACCCTCGCCCCCCGAAGGGGGGAGAGGGATGCGGAGGCTTGCCGGGCGGCAGCCCGGCTTAGCCGTAGCTGGGTGAGGGGGGGCCCTCGACGCCCGGCAATTGCATATACCGGGATTTAGGCATATTTACGGGCTACGCCCGCCGCCGGAGGAGACTTTGATCATGGACGACCAGACCCGGATCGAACTCGAAGCGGCCGCGTTTCGCGGCCTCGTAGAGCATCTGCAAAACCGCACCGACGTGCAGAATATCGATTTGATGGGGCTCGCGGGCTTTTGCCGCAACTGCCTCGCCAAGTGGTACGTGGCGGCCGCCGGGGAGCGGGACGTGGAAATGGACTACGATCGCGCCCGGGAAATCGTCTACGGCATGCCGTTCGCCGAGTGGAAGGAAAAGCACCAGTCCGAGGCCAGCGGCGAGCAGAAGCGGAAATTCGAGGAAACGAAACCCCTGCATGCCAAGATCAGCGGGCACTAAAGAGACGGCGCCGGGCTCGAAGCCTTTCCCTCTCCCCCTACTTTTTTGTCCCCTCTCCCCGAAGGGGGGGCGGAAAGGACATTCACCACAGAGGCACAGAGATACAGAGGAGGAATGATTAACTCCTCACCGTCTCACTGCCTCTGTGGTTCAGGAATTGGAAAACGACACAAACCAAGCGTCATGCCCGTGCTCGACACGGGCATCCACGTGGATGGCCGGGTCCGGGCCCGGCCATGACGCGCTCCTTTTGGGGCGCCTCCACCCATTCTCACCCCCTCCGGGGGCGAGGGACCATTCCCCCTTGATCGGCGGCGGCCGAAGGCGCACGATTGGCGACGTCACGCAATTTTCGAGGAGGGCCAGATGGCACCGCCCGATACCGCAGACACCATTTCGGAACGCCAGGCGTTCAACGAGGAAATCAAGAGCCTCGGCGCCGCGCCCTTGTGGGACCAATATCACGGCGTCCTGACCCCGGAGCCCCAGGTCAAGGGAATTCCCCACATCTGGAAATGGGACGGCATTCGCGAGAAAATGCTCCGGGCCGGCGACCTGATTACCGCCAAGGAAGCCGAGCGCCGGGTGCTGATGCTCGAAAATCCGGCCTACCCCGGCGAGGCCAAGGCGACGGAGACCCTGTTCTCGGGCATTCAAATGATCCTCCCCGGCGAAGTGGCGCCCGCCCACCGGCATTCGCCCAACGCCCTGCGCCTGATCCTCGAAGGGTCCGGCGGCTATACGTCGGTCAACGGCGAAAAGACCTTCATGGAATTCGGCGACTACATCATCACCCCGAACTGGTGCTGGCACGACCACGGCAACGAGGGCGGCGAGCCGGTGATCTGGCAGGACATTCTGGATTTGCCCCTGGTGCGCAGCATCGGCGCCATCTTCCACAACCCCTATCCGGAGGACCGGTTCCCGGACGGCCCGCCGGAGGGCGACAGCCTCGTGCGGTACGGCTCCAACATGGTTCCGGCGGAGGGGCTGGCGCCCGACCGGATGGCCTCGCCGATCTTCTCCTATCCCTATGCCCGGTCCCGGGAAACCATGGAGAAGCTCGCCAAGACCACCGACCTCGACCCCTATCACGGGCTGAAGATGGAGTTCATCGATCCGACGACGGGCGGCCCCGCCATGTCGTCCATCTCGACCTTCCTCCAGCGCCTGCCCGGGGGCTTCAAGGGCGAGCGCTACCAGACCACCGAGGGCTGCATCTTCACCTGCCTCGAGGGCGGCGGCCGGGCCGTCGTCGATTGCGGCGGAACCGAAACCACAATCGAGTTCCGGCCCAAGGACGTGTTCTGCGTGCCGTGCTGGTATCCCTTCCGGCTCGAAGCCGACGCGGATACGTACCTTTTCCAGGGCACCGACAAGGTGGTGCAGACCAAACTCGGCCTGTGGCGGGAAAAACGCGGCAACGCGTAGCGCAACGGCCGGTGCGGAACGGCGCGCCGGCGATCGGGGGGGGAAATGACGATGACCGGCAGCTTGCCGCCATATCATATCGACGTCTGCGAAACCGCCCGGCGGGAGCCGGGCATGATGGTGTTCAACGTCCGGCCCGGCGGCCGGGCCGACAATACGGTCGGCAGCGGATGGCTGCTGGGCGTCGACCGGCGCGGCGAAATCGCGCTCAATTACTCCGGCGGTGAGCCGGTACAGGACAATCGGCGCCTGCCGAACGGCAACGTCCTGTTCTCCGAGACCGGCATCGGGCGGATCTACGAAATGACCCTGGACGGCGACATCGTCCGCCACTGGTACGTCGCCGGAAAATGGCGGGACAAGGAGCCGCCCGAGGGCGGCATCCCCGTCGAGCTTCCCCTCACCCATCACGCCATCAACATGCTGGGCAACGGCAACCTGCTTCTGATGTCCGCCGAGGTCCGCACGTTCGACGGCTGGCCGGGCAGCGAGACCGACCCCGGCGCTCCGACCGAGACCGCGAACGTGGTCGGCGACGTGATCTGCGAGGTGACCCCCGGCGGCGACGTCGTCAATCGATGGCGTATCCTGGATATGCTGGACCCCTACCGGATGTGCTACGGCACCCGGTCGGGCTACTGGCGCAGCCGCGGCTTCGCCGACTCCTTCGATTGGTGCCATGCCAACGCCACCGCCGAAGATCCGAGGGACGGCGGCATCCTCGTCTCCCTTCGGACCCAGGACTGCATCATCAAGTTCGACCGGGCCTCGGGCGAACTCGTGTGGATTCTCGGCATCCACGACAACTGGCGGCCGCCGTGGTCCGAAAAACTGCTCCGGCCCGTCGGCGACGTGGGCTGGCAGTTCCATCAGCACGACTGCTCGGTGACGCCCACGGGCACGGTCATGTGCTTCGACAACGGGAACTTCCGGGCGGCGCCGCCCGATCCCGGCATCCCGGCGGAGGAAAACACCAGCCGCGCGGTTGAGTTCCTCGTCGACGAGGACGCCATGACCGTCGAACAGGTCTGGTCCTACGGCGACGCGCCGGGCGAGCGGCTATACGCCACCTACCAGTGCGGCGCCTTCCGGCTGCCCGGGACGGGCAACACGTTCATCACCTACGGCGGGATCGTCACCAGGGACGGCGTTCCCCATATGGATGTGGAGACGGGATTTTGCCGGGCCCGGCTGATCGAGGTCACGCCGGACAAGGACATCGTCTTCGACATGTGGATCGAGGATACCGGGCCGGCCCCGATGCCGCTCTCGGCATTTCGCGCCGAGCATTTTCCGGAAGCGTAGACGCCAAAACGTCATGGCCGGCCTTCAGTCGGCCGAAGCCGACTTTCGGACGGCGCAGGCCGGGCCCACTGGACTGGCTTTGCCGGGCCAGCCGGCAAAGTGGCCCGGCCATCCACCCGGTCAATCCCCGGCGGGGAATGACCTTTTGTACCGCTGCCCGCAGAGCGTGGATGCCCGTGTCAAAGCTTGTCCTCCGGCCGGCGAAGCCGGTCCGGTGGGCACGGGCATGACGGGTTTTGAACCACAGAGACAGTGAGGCGGTGAGATAGTAGGAGTTAACCATTCCTCCTCAGTGACCTCTGTGCCTCTGTGGTGAGATTCTTGTTTCCTGGATGCCCCGCGCTATCGGCGGGGCATGACGGGTGTTGTTAGAGCCCCCTATTCCGTCATACCCCGGCGCAAGTCCGGGGTATCCAGAGGGCGGGAATTTTTACATATCAAATTCGCTATCGAATTCCATACAAATTTGATATCTATTGCCGCAGCCCGGCGCCCTGTGGCGAGTCGCTTCGCGCCGGTATCCGGTGCCGGATTACTCCTGATAGCTGTTGCTATCGGGAGTAAACTTGTCAAGAGCGCACTCGCATCGGCGGCGCGCCGCACCCGCCACAGGGTGAGAGACCGCGCCTCCAACCGCCCGAAACCGTTGAATTTCCACCACTTTTTCGGATCGGAGGGCTCCTGCCGGACAGAACCGCCGGGACGCCGGACCCGCCGTCCGCGCCGATTTTTACTCCTGATAGCATTTTTTGAATCCGCGCCCGCAACGCCCGCGCGGGCCGGATTCGGCCGCCAATTCGCCACCGCACACCGCGCCGGACGCCCGGTCATTATAACCCGGCAGCCCCATCCGCACACTCCCGGCGCGGCTCAGGCCCGTCCCTGAATCCGCGCCAGTTGCGCCGCGCCGCTGCGCCGCGCCAATAGCCGCTCGCCGTAGCGGTTGACCATGGCGGTGGACTTCCACCGCCCGGCATGAAGGATCGCCGGCAGCTCGATCCCGGCGGCGACCATGTCCTGGGCCGCGCCGACGCGGGCCGAGTGCCCCGAGAAACCTTCCGCCACCGCCTCCGGCAATCCGGCATCGCGCGCCATCGCCTTGAAGATGCGGGGCACCTGGCTCGGGTCGAGCCCCGCGCCGGTCCACCCGCCCTTGTGGACCGAACGGAACAGTTTTCCGTCTGCAATTCCGGCCCGGTCGAGCCAGGCTCGGATCAGCCGGACGGTGTCCGGGCCGATCCAGACGATCTCGCCATGGCCCTCGCCGTCGGTCTTGGAGCGGCGCACCAGAAGGCTGCCGTCCCCCGGCAATTCCTCAAGCAGGTCAACGACTTGCAATGATACCAGCTCGGTGCGCCGCAACATGGCGTCGTAGGCGACGGCGAGCAGGGCCCGGTTGCGGTCGTCGATCAGCCTGTCCCCGGCGGCTTCCAGAAGGCGTTGGCGGAGCGGCCAGGTCAGTCCCGCCGCCTGGTCCTGGCGCCGTCCCTTTCTCCGGTGCATGCGCTTGAGGGCGAGCCGCACGGTTGGGCTCTTGAGGGTCTTCTCCAGCCCGAGGGCCTTGTGGGCGATGACAAGGCTGGTGACGTAACGGCGCACCGTGGCCGGGGCCCGGGTCTCGGCCATCGCGTCGACGAAGGCGGCGACGGTCTCGGGCTTCGCGGGCAGCGCCCTTTCGCCCCGTTCCGCGCACCACTCGGCGTAGATGGCGAGATCGGACCTGAGCGCCCGCTCGGTGTTGTTCGAGAACGCGCCGTTTGTTGCCTGCAAGAACCGCTGGAGCCGCGTCGCGAGCGCCGGTGCGTGTTCCGTTCCCGGCTCCTCGCAGGGGTCGAACGGGGGTTCGAGAAACATATGCGCGCCTCCGGTTCGTCCAATCGCCAGCCCGAAGATTACTCGCGATAGCAACAGTTATCGCGAGTAAAAACGATTCAGGGGGCGTCCGATGACGCGGGATTTCACGGTTTGCTTCGACGCCTCTTGGGCGAGGCTGGCGGGTGGCCTGCCTGCCTGCCTGCCTGATGAAGCGCGCCGGAGCCGGAGCATCGCCACTCGAGAGCGCCATCAGGTGGTGACGGGAAGCTGACGCCATGAGCCGCGCACGTTTCGCCCGGCGGGAGCGCCGGTCCCGCCCGACGCCCGCCGCCTCCGCCGCCGTCCGGCAAGCAGCGCCCCCTCACCCTGTCCCTCTCCCCCTGAAGGGGGCGAGGGGACGCACGGCAAGCTCCCTCTCCCTCTGGGAGAGGTCAGTCATTTCCCGCAGGGAATTGATCAGGGTGAGGGTGATATGGAAATTCTCCTTCAACCAACGCCGCGTCCGCGCCGCGGCGGCGCTCGCGTTCGTCCTCGCGCTGGCGGTTCTCGTATCCGGCTTTGGTGACGGGGCGCAGGCGCAGACGGCGGCGTGCAGCGAAAATTCCGGGACCGTGTCGGGGGTCGAGTGCATCGAACCGGCGACTTCCGACCGCGACATCGACATCCGGCAGGACGGGACGACGATCTCGACGACTGGCGACGATGATCACGGCATCCACGGCTGGAAGAAGGGAAGCACCGGCGATATCGACATCGATGTCAACAGAAGCACCGTCACGACGACGGGCGTTCTTTCCCACGGCGTCCGGGGCCGGCACGACGGCACAGGGACCGTTGTCATCGACGTCCGGGACAGCACCGTCACCACCACAGACGGGCACGGCATCTACGCCTCGGACTCGGAGGGCCTCGCCACCGGCAACGATGCCGATATCGTCATCGACATCCGCGACAGCGCCGTCACGACCGGGAGCAGCGAGAACCACGGCGTCTTCGGCAGTATCAACGCAGGCACGGGCGATCTCCGCGTCGATCTGCGGAATACGGATGTCATAACCGCGGGGTCGCTGTCCGCCGGCGTCAAGGGGCTTGTCGGGGCGTCGGTCACCGGCAAACTCAGCATTGCGGTCACGGGCGGCAGTTCGGTCTCGACCACGGGCGACGGCGCCCCCGGCATCGAGGGCCGCCACGGCGGCGCCGGCGATATCGACATCGATGTCAAGGGCAGCACCGTCACGACCACCGGGGGGGAGGGTACCGGGAATAGCATCCCCCACGGCGTTTACGGCCACCACGACGGCACCGGCGACATCGACATCGATGTCGCCGGCAGCACTGTCGACGTATCGACCGGCCACGGCATTTTCGGCCGGCACGAGAGCGACGGCGATATACGCCTCCGCGTCAGGGACAGCACCGTCACGGGTACGGGCGTTCTGGCCGACAGCCTCCTCGGCATGGGCATCTACGGTTGGCTTTCCGGTGTCGGCGACATCGTCGTCGATGTCTCCGGCAGCTTCGTCACGGGTGCGGACTTGGGCTACGGCATTGTCGGTCGGCACGAGGGCACCGGCGCTATCGACCTCCGCGTCAGGGCCACCACCGTCCTTGGTTCGGGCGATAACGGCCACGGCATTTACGGCTATCACGAGGGCACCGGCGATATCGGCATCGCGATCTCGGGCGGCAGTTCGGTTTTAACCTCGGGCGAAAACGCCAGAGGCGTTTACGGCCAGCACGGGGGCGCCGGCGACATCAACATCGCGATTTCGGGCAGTTCGGTTCGGACCTCGGGCGACACCGCCGAAGGCGTCGTGGGCTGGCATTCGGACGACGGCGACATAAACATCGTCCTGCGGTCCAGCACCGTTATATCGGACGAGGGACGGGGCGTCGCCGCCTATCACAACCACGGGGACCAAACCAACGCCGGCGACATCGACATCGATATTGCCGGCAGCACCGTCACGGCCAAGTTTCATGGCGTTTACGGCTACCACAACAGCGCCGGCGACATCGGCATCGACGTCACCGGCAGCACCGTCACCGTCTCGGGCGCCGCCGGCTACGGCGTATTCGGCTGGCACCAGGACAGAGGGGATATCGTCCTCCGCGTCAGGAACAGCAAAATTACGACTTCGGGCTCCAGGGGCCGGGGGGTCTTCGCTTCGCACTTCCAGACGGACGGCTTCAGCGCCGGCGATATCGTCATCGATGTCTCAGGCACCGCCATCACGACCACGGGGGGAAGCTCCGCCTACGGCGTTTACGGCTTCCACAACGGCGAAGACGGCGGCATCGACATCTCGGTCAGGGGCGGCAGTTCGGTATCGACCTCGGCCGCCAGCGCCCACGGCATCTATGCCCGGCACGCCGGCAGCGCGCTCAGCGATATCGCCGTCACCGTCGCGGACAGCGCCGTCACGACTTCGGGCGCCGGCGCCCGCGGCGTCTACGCCCGCCGCCAGACAGCGGGGGGCGGCGACATCGACATCCTTGTCCGGGGCGGCACCATCAGGACTGTGGACCACGGCGTTTACGCCCTGAATCAGGGGGCCGATGACGAGGGCGCGATCCGCATCCGCGTCCGGGGTACCGGCATCCGCACGTCGGGCGCCACCGCCCACGGGGTCTACGCCTCTTTCAATCACGCTGAGGGCAGCGCGTACGGCGACATCGACATCCATATCGCGGGCGGCGCCATCACGACCACGGGCACAGGCGCCGCCCACGGCGTTTACGGCTACCACAACGGCTGGGACGGCGGCATCCGCATCTCGGTCACCGGCGGCAGTTCGGTGTCGACCTCGGGCGCCGGCGCTCACGGCATCTTCGCCTGGCACGACGGCACTGCGTACAGCGATATGGCCATCACCGTCGCGGACAGCGCCGTCACGGCCTCGGGCGCCGGCTCCCGCGGCATCTATGCCCTGCGCGGCGGCTCGGGTCTTGGTTCGTCCGGCGACATCGACATCCTCGTCCGGGGCAGCACCATCAGGACTACGTCACACGGCATTTACGTCCTGCAACTGGAGGGATCGGACGACGGCGCGGTCCGCATCGGCATCCGGGACAGCGACATCCGCGCATCGGGCGCGGGCGCCCACGGCGTCGCGGTCGGCGGGCTCTCGACAAACGGCAATACCCTGTTCGCCACGACCAGCCGGGACGACGACGGCTACCGCAAGCAGAGCGTGTGGGCCGACGGCCGGGTGTACGGCGGTTCGGGCACCGGCGCGGGCATTTACCTCGCCGGCGGCGGCCGGGTGATCATCGGCCCCAACGGGCGCGTCGGCGCGGCATCCGGCGTTGCGATCCGGGCGGCCATGCGCGCGGGCCAGGCATCGGCGGACGATCCCAAGCTGTATGTGGGCCTGCGGCCCGAAGGCCGGCGGATCGGGAACCTGCTGGGCGGCAACATCGTCAACGAGGGCGGCGCGTCCCGTACCACCTTGTCGGTCAACGGCGTCGTCCTCATGGACGCAGGGATCGTCGCCGCCGGCGTCTGGGTCCCGAACGGAGCGTGGGACGTGGCGCTGAGCGCCGATGCGAACGGGGCCAACGTTGCCGCGGCGGACTTCCTGGACCGGTTCGCGCCCCGGGCGGCGGTCTACGAGGCGCTGCCGGGAATTCTGTTGCGGCTGGACGCGCCGGGAGGCATGGGCGGTCCTTGGGGCGGCGAGAGCCTGCTGCGGTCGGCGGATACCCCCATCTGGGCGCGCATCGCGGGTGGGCAGGGCTCCTACGAGCCGGCGAGCGCCACGGTGGGGGCCGAGTACGAGCACGACCGCTTCAGCGTGGAGAGCGGCATGGACTTCCGCCTCCCCTATGAGGGGCTCTCCGGCTGGGCCGGGGTGCGGGTGGTCTCGGGCTCGGCGAAAATCTCGTCGCCGGCCGGCGGCGGGCGGATCGAGGCCCGGGGCTACGGCGTGGCCGGCGGCGTGGCCTGGGAGGGAGAGGACGGCTTGTACGGCCGTGGCCGGCTGTCCCTCACCCGCTACAACGCGGATCTTTCCTCGGAGACGCGGGGCGGCCTGAAGAATGGCGTCACCGGCACGGTACACGCACTCGATCTCGAGGGCGGGCGGCGCTTCAACCTGGACCTCGCCGGGATGAAGACGAGATTGACCGCGCGGGGGCTGCTGCGCCGCGCGGGGGTCGCCATGGGCGAGTTCGAGGACGGGCTGTTCTCCAGGGTCTCGGTCGAGAAAGCCGACCGGCTCGCCGCAGGCGCGGGGGTGGATATCGAGACCGGGCTGCTGCCGAGGGACGGCGTCGACCGGCTCCGGCTGCGGGGCTCCCTCGACGCGGCGCAGGTTCTCTCAGGCGGCACCAAGGTGGACGTGTCGGGGACGGAGCTGGAATCGAAGGCCGGCGGGACCCGGCTCGGCGCCGGGCTGGGCGCCGCGTACCGCATGGGCGGCTACACCATCGGCGGCGCGGTCGGAGCGGCGGGCCTGGGCTCCGGCGATACCTCCTATTCGGGCCGCCTCGAGGCCCGCATCGCGTTCTGACGGCCTGTCCCCAATTCCCTCTCCCTGGGCCTGCTCCGCCGAAGCAGCCTTCGGCTACGAAGGCTGGAAGGAGCGGGAGGAGAGTCAGGGTGAGGGGGCATGGCGTGAACCTGACATGCCCCCCACCCTCGACGCCCGGCCGCATCGCGTTCCCTCTTCCCCGCCCGCCTATACCCTCGCCCCCTTTGGGGGAG
>CAZUGT010000259.1:0-2536 GCA_964620095.1 uncultured Rhodospirillaceae bacterium
TTCACCACCGAGCCGGAAAGCAGCGCGCGAATCTGGATCGGCTCGCCCTGCCCGATCTCGACCTTGCCGGGCGCCCCGGCGGCATATGCGCTGCCGCACGCGAGGGCCGCCGCCAGCGCAATGGCCGCCGCCGAGGCCCGAATCTCGCTCACCTTAATCGACATATGACAGTCTCCGGAGTCTCCACACCTAGCCGCGGCAGGGTATAACGGCGCCTCCCCGGCGCGCAACGCGCACGCCCCGGGGCCGCACGGATCAACCGGCCGCCCGGAGCCGTTCAGGACGTCAAGTGGACGGGGCCTTGACTCGCACGGTCACGATATCGGTGTCGTGATACTGCTGATGACGAACCGACGAGGCAACGTGCCGCAACAGTCTGAGCGATACCTCGTGTTCCACGGGCGCCTCCGCCTCCGTGGCGCGTTCGCTGAGCAGGGCGATCTGGTCCTCGAGATTTGCGTCCCCGGTCGAGGCGACGAATTCGAGAACCGCCTCGTCCCGCTCCTTGTGGGCGATCAGCAGCAATCGCCGCTCGGCATCCCCGTCACCGTCTTCGGACCGGTAGTGCTCGAGGAGAGTGAGCAAGGTCTCCTCGCTGGCGCTGTCGAGGCGCTCGGTCATCGCCTCGCCCCAGCCGCTGCGCGAGGCGAACGCCCCGAGGAATTCCCTGATCTCGGGAAGGACGGAGATCTGGAACGGGACTTCGATTCGCCGGCGCCGGGGCTCCGCGAGTTGGACGAACAGCGTCAGAAGAAGGGCGGTCAGTCCTCCCGCCGTCATACCGTTCTGCAGTAGTCCGCCCGCGATGTCCGCGAAGATTTCGGGAAAAATCACGCCGCTCTGAAAGCCGACCCCGACCCAGAAAGACACGCCGGCGATCATGCCGTTGCGATAGTCGATACCGTCCTGGAGCAGGACCTTCATGCCCACCACGAAGAGGATCGCGAGGAGGACGGTAACATACGCTCCGGCAACGGGGCTCGGTATCGCCAGGATGACGGAGAGCAGCTTCGGGAAGAAGGCGACGGCAATGAAGATCACACCGGCGGCGATTCCAACCGTGCGCGCACCGACGCCCGTCAGTTCAGTGACCGAGATGCTTGTGGAGTACGTGGTGTTCGGGACCGTGCCGACGCAGCCCGACAGGAAATTACCCACACCGTCGGCGGTAACGGCGCCTTGAACCGAGCGGAAATCCACGGCCCGCGGGCGGCGCCATGAAACCCGCTGGATCGCCACGGAATCACCGACGGTCTCGATAGCGCCGATCAGCGTTACGAAGATGAAACCGGGCAATAGGGCCCAGAACGTGAGGCCGAAGCTGAGGTCGAGGCCCGGCCAGGCACTCGCGTCCGGTAGTCCGAACCACGGCGCATCGGCGATTTGGGCCGTATCGTAGATGCCGAAATACCAACCGACCATCGTACCGGCGATGACGCCGGCAACCGGCGCCCACAGGCGAAGCATGCCGGTCGCCTTGATGGCGATGCCGACGATGACGATCAGCGTGACCAGCGCGCTGAGCGGCGCGGCCTCGGCCGGCGTGCCATCCGGCACCTTCCCCAGCAGGTCGAAAATGATCGGCATCACGGTCACGGGAATCAGCATGATCACCGTACCCGCCACGGGCGGTGTGAGTATCCGGCGAAACAACGCCAGCCGTCGCGCCAGCCCGAACTGGAACAGCGAGGATATGATGACCAGCGTCGCCAGCATGGCGGGCCCGCCCTCCGCGATGGCGGTGATGCAGATGGCGATGAAGGCGCCCGAGGTGCCCATCAGAAGCACGTAGCCCGCGCCGACCCGGCCAACCCTGACCGCCTGGAGGATCGTGCTGATTCCGCTGACCAGGACGGCCCCGAAGACGGCCCACATCAAGTACGCATCGGCGCCGGCGGCGGCCTGGACCACGATGAGCGGCGTGAGGACGATCCCGGAAATGGTCAGGATGGCGAGTTGGAGGCCGAGCCCGGCTGCCAGCAGCGCGGGCGGTTGGTCGTCGGCCTCGTAGCGGACGGCGGATTGAAGGTCGGAGGTATCGGCGGGCATTGTCGGACTTATACGCGACCGCCACGGGTACTTCAATATCCCCGGATTCCCCGATCAGGGCCATCGCTTTCGAGAACGGGCGGCGGCTCCGACGGGTTCGGGCATGAATTCGCCGAGCCAGCCGGCGCGTTTCAGTTTTCCGTGCCCTGTTTCGGATTTCCCCGCATTGATTGCCTTTCAGCGCCGGAACGTGGCGGCCGTCCGCCTCAGCCATGGCGCCTTTGCCGCCCGGCGGTCGTGCGCCGGGAAACGAACTCCTGGACAATCGCAACGGCGTGCGCCACGGTCTCCGCTTCATGGTCATCCCGTGCCGAAGGGACCGGGATGGCTCCAAGCAACGATCCAAGAGGCAACGATCCAAGAGAGGGTAGCGATGAAGAAATGGATACTGACGCTCGCAGTGTGCTTTCTCATGGCCGGCAACGGGGCGGCGGCCGAGGAAGGCTCATTCAAGGCCACCGGCGAGTGCTGGTACTTCGCCAGCGCC
>CAZUGT010000260.1:0-1770 GCA_964620095.1 uncultured Rhodospirillaceae bacterium
GCCCGGACCTCCTGCTCTCTCTCCGCCGGCACGTAATAGCTCACGATGCCGGGGACCTCGTCGATCACGTGCAGAGCGACAATCTCGCCGTCATCGGCCGCCGCCGAGTGCGTGACCCTGCAGGCGGCCGCGGGATACGTCGTCCACCTGTTTCCGACCGGCCAGGGCAACATCATCGGCAACCCTATCGAGCCGGTGATCAAGTTGACCGCCAATCCGCGGACCGTTCGCACCATGGGCGAGCATGTGGACCTGGACGTTTCGGGCATTCTTCGCCGCGAGATGAATCTCGACGAGGCGGGGGACGCCCTCATCGACATCACCATTCGGACGGCGAACGGACGGATGACCGCGGCCGAAGCGCTCGGCCACCGGGAGTTCGTCATGACCAAGCTCTATCGGAGCGCCTGAATTGCGATGCCCCGGAACGCGGCCTCCCCGGGCGCTTCCGGGGCTGATTCACCGAGGCCATAGCTGAGGAAGGTCCATGTATAAGATGATTTTGATCCCCTTGGCTCTGGACCAGGGGCACGGGCGCCGGGCGCTGGAAGTCGCACGGCAGTTGAAGGCCGATGACGGCGAGATTGTCGCTCTGCACGTGATCGACGAGGTCCCCGGCATCGTGAGCTATTACGTGCCGGCGGAGAGAGAGCAGGAGGTCCGGGCGGCGGCGCAGGAGAGGCTCGCCGAGCGAATCGGCGACAGGAAGGACGCAAGAACCCAGGTGCTCCTGGGCCACCCCGGCCGGACGATCGCCGAGTATGCGGAAGAGATCGGCGCGGACTGCATCGTTATCGGGTCCCACAAACCGGAGCTTCAGGACTATTTGCTGGGTTCCACCGCCGCGCGGGTCGTGCGCCACGCTCCATGCTCGGTGCATGTGCTGCGCTGATTGAAACGGGGCGGGAAGCGGTCCGGCGCTCCCGACCGATATTCGGCGCCCAATGATAGACGCGGCCGCAAGGGCCGGATTTGCCGGCCGGTTCCGCTTGGGTTCCGCGGGGCGCGGTTGACTAGCCCTGGTCCAGCCTACATCGTCCCGAAATGACGGACGGCAAATCGGGAATACTTGTTGTCGGGGGCGGGGAATTGTAAATCCCCTTGCGGCCGCCGGCGGCCCAATTTCGCTCTCCCTTGATCCGAGTTTGATGGAGAGGAACAGGGTGTGCGCCAGGCCGGCCTCCAAAGCGGACAGAGAGGCCAACCAAGACTGAAATCCCGTCGCCACGGCTTCCCATGTCCGGGACGGTTTCGCCGGTGCGCCTATGAATTTTTCTCGGCCAGCAGACAAGCCACTTGATGACCGGGCGCGGTGGACTCGAGCCCGGGCGCTTGGGATCGACAGTCCTGCGTCGCGATTGGGCATCTTGGGTGAAAACGGCATCCCGGCGGCGGCGAGAGCGGAGAAGGCAATTCGCCTTCCAGTCCCGGTTCGTCCGTCAGGCGCTTGTCCAACGCGGGAACCTCGGCGAGCAGAGCCTTTGTGTAGGGATGTTGAGGGTTTTCCAGCAGCTCTTTGGTAGGCGCGAGTTCAACGATTTGTCCCAGGTACATGACGGCGATCCTGTCGGACACATGCTCAACGACGCTGATATCGTGGCTGATAAAGAGGTAAGACAGGTTCAGCTCATCCCGCAGATCCAGGAACAGGTTGATGATCTGGGCCTGAATGGACACGTCGAGAGAGGCAACCGCTTCGTCACAGATCACGACGCTTGGATCAACGGCCAAGGCTCTGGCGATGCATATCCTTTGCCGCTGCCCGCCGGA
>CAZUGT010000261.1:0-13187 GCA_964620095.1 uncultured Rhodospirillaceae bacterium
CGGGCTCCCGACGTCATTCTAGGCGTTGGGAGAGGCGGATAGGTGACAGGTTGCATGATCCCAGTAGGGCTTTAGACCCTGTCACGGAGATTAACCCGCGCCTGTTTCCGAACGACCCTGGTGAGGCCCGGCGATCGCCGGCGACCTCGTATAGGAGTTTGGCTCGGCCGTTCACGCCCCATTCGGGGCTCCGCCCCCCGCCAACAGAAGGATACTAGCCATGGCCCATATCGGTGTCGATCTTCATCAGAACTCGTTTACCGTCTGCCGTCTCGCGGCGGACGGCTCGGAAGCCTTCGAAACCTGGCAGCTGGCGGCCGCGGACCTCGACCGGTTCTGCCTGAGCCTGGACGCTGACGACGAGATCGCGGTCGAGGCGACGGGGAACTCGGCCTGGTTCCGCGACCAGGTGATCGCCTGCGTCGGCCGGGTGGTGACCGTCAATCCCCGGCAGTTCCAGGTGATCCGGAAATCGGTGAAGAAGACCGACCGCAACGATGCCCGCGCGCTCGCCTTCTACCTGTCGAAGGACATGCTGCCGGAGACCCGCCCGAAGACGCAGGCCGAGAGCCAGCTGGCCTCGCTGACGCACACCCGGGACCTGCTGGTCAAGCAGCGCACCCGGCTCTTGAACAAGATCCATGCGCTGCATAACCGTCACGGGATCAAGCTGAAGAAGGAAAGCCTGTCCAGCAAGCGCCGCCTGATGGCGCTCGACATCGGCCGGTTCTCCGCCCTCGAGCAGGTCGAGCTCAAGGTGGTGCGCGACCAGGCCCTGAGCCTGACCGCGTCGATCGCCGAACTGGACCGGGAGATCGAGAGCGCCGCCCAGACCATGGACGGCTATGACGGCTTGGTCTCGATCAAGGGGATCGGGCCGCGTGCGGCCGCGGTCCTCTTGTCCGGAATCGGCGACGTCAACGACTTCGAGGACGCCGACAAGCTAGCCGCCTATCTCGGTATCGTGCCCCGGGTCAGTCAATCGAACGAGACCGACAACCGGGGGCGGATCACCAAGCGGGGCAACAAGCTGGTGCGCACCACGCTGGTGCAATGCACGCTCATCGCGATCCGCTACTCCGGCTATCTCAATGCCTTCTACCGCCGCATCAAGGAGCGGCGGGGCGCCGGCAAGGCGATCATCGCTACCGCCCGGAAGCTGCTCAAAATCATCTACGACACGCTGAAAAACGGCTGGGTCTTCGAAGACTTCCCCGCCTTCAAAATCGCGGGAAAACCAATCCCCGCTGGACAACCATCATAGGAGATTCGACATGGCTACAGCCCCCGGAAGATCAGAGCGCAGAGGGATGAGCGTCCCGGAATTGATGCGGCAGTTCCCGACCGAGGAGGCGGCCCAGAAGTGGTTTGAGGACACGTTTTGGCCAGACGGGCGGCATTGCCCGCGTTGCGGCTGCACAGAGACCACGGTGACGCCTGAGCACGAGTCCATGCCCTATCACTGCCCAGCCTGCCGCCGGTATTTCAGCGTCCGCATAGGGACCATCCTGGAGCGGTCGAAGATCAGCCTTCAGCTTTGGGCCGTCGCCGTCTACATGCACCTGACCAGCCTCAAAGGCGTGTCCAGCATGAAGCTCCACCGCGATCTGGGCGTCACCCAGAAGACGGCTTGGTTCATGCTTCAGCGTATCCGCAAAGCCTTCGAGCGTGACGACGATGACGGCCCCATGGGCGGCCCGGTCGAAGTGGACGAAACCTATGTCGGCGGCCGCCGCAAGAACATGGCCAACCGCAAGCGCCGCGAGTTGAAGGGCCGCGGGGCCGTTGGCAAAACGGCGGTGGTCGGGGCCAAGGACCGCGAGACCAACCGGGTGAAGGCGGAAGGGGTCGAGTCCACCGACGCCGAAACCCTGCAATCCTTCATCTGCCTCCAGGCCGATATCGGCGCGACGGTCTACACCGACGACGCCAGCGCCTATCTGGGTATGCCCTTAGATCACGAGAGCGTTCGCCACAGCGCCGGGGAATACGTCTGGGGCATGGGCGACACCAACGGCATCGAGTCCTTCTGGGCGACCCTGAAAGGGGCGCACAAGGGTGTTTACCACAAGTTCAGCGTCAAGCATCTGCAACGCTATATCACCGACTTCGCGGGCCGCCACAACGTGCAGGGATTGGACACCCTGGATCAAGAAGCGCCGGCGGGCGGATTTCGTCATTTCCACCGGGCTGGGGCGCGAATTCAGCTTGCGCCGGATTCGGAACGTTGTCAGATTGGCGGGCGGCCTCACGCCTGGGAAGTGGCCGCCGAAATAGACGTGAAGGCCAAGTGAACGTCCAGGAGAGGCGACGGCGTTGCGGGAAATCGTCCTCGATACGGAAACCACCGGCCTCAGTCCCCGCGACGGGGACCGGATCGTCGAAATCGGCTGCATCGAACTGGTCAATCACGTGGCCACCGGCGAGACCTACCACCAATACGTCAACCCCGAGCGTCCCATGCCCGAGGAGGCCCTGGCCATTCACGGCCTGTCGGACGAATTCCTGAGCGGCCAGCCGGTGATGGCGGACGTGGTGGACGGCTTCGTCGAGTTCATCGGCGATGCAACTTTGGTGATCCACAACGCCGAATTCGACATGCGGTTCATCAATGCGGAGCTCGACCGGCTGGGCCGGGAGGAGCTTCCCATGAGCCGCGCCGTGGATACGGTCCGGATGGCGCGGGAGAAATTTCCCGGCGCGCCGGCCAGCCTCGATGCGCTCTGCCGCCGCTTCGATATCGATAATTCGGCGCGCTCCCTCCACGGCGCCCTGCTGGACGCCCAGCTTCTGGCCGAGGTGTATCTGGAGCTGATCGGCGGCCGCCAGCCGGATCTGGAACTCAAGGCCGACAGGGCGAAATCCGGGACCCGGGCCGGATCGGCCGAGCGCCGCGAACCCCGCCCCCACGAAGCGGGCGAAGAGGAACTGGCCGCCCACCGGGCGTTCCTGGATAAAATCGAAAATCCGGTCTGGCGCCGCTGAGTTCCGGGTTCGACCGCCCCCCTCTGATCCTCCCCCCAAAAATTTTTCCCTTTCCCCTGGGCCTACTCCGCCGAAGTAGCCTTCGGCTACCAAGGCTGGAAGGGAGAGGGACCGCACATAAAATTCACCTCCCCCCTGGAGGGGGAGGTCGAGACGGCCGGCAATAGCCGGGCGTCGAGGGTGGGGGGGTCAAAAGAGATGAGGGTGAACCGCAACACCCGTAGGGCGGCTCGACCCTAAACCGTCGTCTTGCCCTTGAAGCGGCAGAGATCGGCGACGGAGCAGGCCGGCTTCGTACCAGTGCGGTCTGACAACAACCATGCTATACCAACCGGCGTCTCGGCGGATTGCGATTCATCGGAATGTGAGGGAGGGAAATGTGGGCTCGGCTTCCACGGCTGAAATCCATGTGACAAAATTAGCGGCGGCAAAACGTCTACTTTGCTCCGCAATCAGAATGTATTTTTCTGGAGAAGATGAACTCGCCACTCATGCCGTGGCCTCCGCCGCGTATGGAATCATCAAGGACCTTAAGTCTAATCGCGGCCGTGATGAAGTAGGCGACTACTACCAGAAGATGGTGTTTTTTGCGGTTCGAGCCTACCGTCGGGGAACTCTATCAAGTTACCTGGCCGATAATCGAGAAGCGATGGAATTTATTTGTGAATGTGCAGAACAACTGCCCATCATCACCGCGACATCGGAGTACGAGGACTTTAAAACCGTTGTTCCCCCTCATGTCGCCAAACGATTCTGGAATGAACGAAACAAGGTTTCCAACTTTCTGAAGCACGCGGATAGAGACGCGGACAAACATATTTCCATGGATGAGGTGGACAATTTGTTTCTCTTGATGTTAGCGCTATCGTCCTATTGTGAAATTGATAAAGGCGGACTTGGCTGTGAAGGTCTCGTTTTTCGGATTTTCCTATACGTGGAGAACGGGACGGTTGACGATTTGTCAGCGGAAGAACATGAGATTGCGTCCCACTTGCACGGTCTCTCTCGCGAGAAACGAATGAAGCGGTGTTCCGAAATATTGATCGAGTTGAATGAAAAAGAGGACGATATGTAATTTTACGCCGCCGTCGTCTTGCCCTTGAAGCGGCAGAGATCGGCGACGGAGCAGGCCGGGCAGTCGGGTTTCCGCGCCTTGCACACGTAGCGCCCGTGCAGGATCAGCCAGTGATGGGCATGGAGCATGAATTGGGCCGGCGTGTTTTTCTCCAGCTTCCTCTCCACCTCCAGGGGGGTCTTGCCGGGGGCAAGGCCGGTGCGGTTGCCGACCCGGAACAGGTGCGTGTCGACGGCGATGGTCGGCTGGCCGAAGGCGATGTTGAGGACCACGTTCGCGGTCTTCCGCCCGACGCCCGGCAGCCTCTCCAGATCCTCCCGGTTTTCCGGCACCTTGCCGCCGAATTCGTCGATCAGCATCTGGGACAGTTTGATGACGTTCCTGGCCTTGGCGTTATAGAGCCCGATGGTCTTGATGTAGTCCTTGAGCCTGGCCTCGCCGAGCCTGACCATGGCTTCGGGCGTCCTGACCTTCCTGAACAGCGGCCTGGTCGCCTTGTTGACCCCCACATCGGTGGCCTGCGCCGACAGGGCGACGGCGACCACCAGGGTGTAGGGATTGACGTAGTGAAGCTCCCCCCTGGGCTCGGGATTGGCCGCCTGCAGGCGGGTATAGAACTCTTCGATATGGGCTTTCTTCATGGCCTCAACTTACCGGCCGGGCGCGGCGCCGCAAGCCCCCACGAACTCCCCAGGGGGCGCGGCCGCGCCTCTTTGCCCCGGACCGCCGGTCCGGTTATGCTTCCCGGATCATGCTCGATGTCTCGATCAAGGACCGGACGGGCGATTTCGACGCGGTGTTCCTGGAAATCCGGATGGCGCCCAATATCGTCGCCTATCTGCGCCAGAACGCCTTGCTGCTGAGCATCTTCGGCGGCCTGTGCGTGATCGTCGGCGGATTGTTCTGGCTCGCCGGCGCCGGACCGGTCCTGCCCTTCATGGGGATCGAACTCGTGCTGCTCTATATGGCCTACCGGTTCGGCTACAACCGGGCCAAGCGCCGCGAAAGGCTCACCCTGTCGGGCAGCGCCTTCCGCTATCAGTCCCGGGACCACCGGGGCCGCGAGCGGGACGTGACGTTCGAGCCCTACTGGCTCAAGTTCCATACGGAAACGGTGCCAGGCCGGGTCGGCCGGCTGTTCGCGAGCGGCCGCGGCGAAACCGTCGAGATCGGCAACTTCCTCGGCCCCGACGAGCGCGAAGAGGTGGCCCACACCCTGGAGCGGGCGCTGATCGACCTCAAGGAACGGCCGGTCTCCTAGGCGTCGAAGCTGCGCCCCACAAAAACATACCTCCCCACCTCAATTGTGAAATTAAATCGGCCAGCTTCATTTCGATGACCGCCGGCGTCTTTGGCGGCTGATCCTTCCTTTATCCTGGAATTCCTGCAACTGGGTCTCCACAAGATATCGAACAACCTCCGAATGGCTGCCGCCAACTTCCTGAAGGCCGACCAACTGATCGAGCAGTTCCCGTGCGCCGCTCGGCAAGGTGAACCAAAGCTTGTCGTTTGAATTTTCTGTCTTTTTTGCCGGCATGGCTGCTTCGATAGCATTTTTCTGTGGAGATAGTTATCTCTTTCTTAGGAGATAACTATCTCTTGACGAATTCGGTCAAAATGGCACAAAATGTTGTGGTTGCAATTGATGTGGACATCGTTACCGCGCTCGTTTAGAGAAGGGCCTCCCTTGGGAGGGATGGTTCGCGTGGGGCCTGGGCAGAGGGAGCATTTGCAGTGCCGACAAGCGGCTTGGCTATTGCTGAAAATCCATCCATGAATCCAAAATCCACAGGCGCGCTTTCTGCAAAGTCTATTCCGGCACGCGAGCGGCTGATCATGGCCCTGGATATCCCCGATGTGAATGAGGCCAAGAATTTGGTCACTGAACTCGGCGATACGGTGCATTTTTTCAAGCTGGGCCTCGAGCTCTTCATGGCCGGCGGCTATTTTGAACTCCTCAAATGGTTGTCCGAACAGGACAAGAAAGTATTTGTCGACTTAAAGTTCTTCGATGTGCCACAAACCGTCGGGTCGGCGGTCAGGCAGTTGCGTGGGCGAAACGCGGAATTTGTCACCGTTCACGGAAACGATCAAATTCTGGAAGCTGCTTGCCAAGAAAAGAATGGCACAAAGATTCTTGCGGTAACTGTGTTGACCAGTCTCGACAACGCGGACCTAAAGGACCTGGGTTTCGAAGTCGATGTCGAAACGCTGGTACTCTCGCGAGCACGGAGAGCCCTTCAAATTGGGTGCGATGGCGTCATCTCGTCGGGGCAGGAAGCCAACGCGTTACGCGACGATCTGGGCGACAACTTCCTCATCGTTGTGCCGGGGATCCGGCCAGTCGAAAATGTGGATGTGGACGACCAAAAACGGACTGTCGATGTGGAAGAGGCTTTCGAAAACGGCGCCGATTACATCGTCGTCGGCCGCCCAATTCGTCTCGCGGACAACCCGGTCGACGCCGCAGCCGGTATCCAGGAAAGAATTCAGAAATTATTTGCTGATTAGTCAGTACCAGCCGCAGTCAACCCCCGAACCCCAGCACGTCCATCATGGAATAGAGCCCGGCGGGTTTGCCCTCGGTCCACAGCGCCGCGCGCACCGCGCCCCGGGCGAAGATGGCCCGCGACGCCGCCTTGTGGGTGAGTTCGATGCGCTCGCCGGCGCCGGCGAACACCACCGTATGCTCGCCGACCACGTCGCCGCCCCTGAGGGAGGCGAAGCCGATCCGGCCCGGCTCCCGCTCGCCGGTGATGCCGTCCCGGCCCCGGTCCGCCACCTGGTTCAGGCCGACGCCGCGGCCCTTGGCGGCCGCCTCGCCCAGGCCCAGCGCGGTGCCCGACGGCGCATCCACCTTGTGCTTGTGGTGCATCTCGACGATCTCGATATCGAAATCCTCGCCGAGCACGCCAGCCACCTGTTCGGTGAGGCCGAGCAGCAGGTTGACGCCGGCGGAGAAATTGGGCGCGAGCACAATGGGCGCGCCCGCCGCCGCCCGGCCCAATGCGGAGAGCTGTTCATCGTCCATGCCGGTGGTGCCGGCGACCAGCGCGGTCGAGGAGTCGGCGGCCAGGCCGGCGTGATGCAGGGTCGCTTCCGGGACGGTGAAGTCGATCACCGCGTCGGACGCCGAAAACAGCGCCGCCGCGTCGTCGGAAACCGTCAGACCGGAGGCCGCCAGACCGGCAATCGCCGATACGTCCTCGCCCAGCATCGGGTGCCCGGCGGATTCCGTCCCGCCGGCCAGTTCGCAGCCGCCGGTTCCGGTGATTTCGGCCACCACCATCCGGCCCATCCGGCCGGTGCAGCCAACGACGCCGATTTTCATGATTCCTGCCCTCGCCGACAAAATTCGACCGGCGTTATAGCAACCTTACTCTTTCAGGTCTTCCCAGATTTCCTTAACCTTGGTGAAGAAGCCTTCCGATTCCGGGTTGTTGTCCGCCTTCCTGCCGGCGGATTCGAACTCCTGCAGCAGTTCCTTCTGCTTCCTGGTCAGGTTCACCGGGGTCTCGACCGAGGCCTGCACGAACATGTCGCCCCGCTCGCGGCTGCGCAGGACGGACATGCCCTTGCCCTTGAGACGGAACTGGTGGCCGGGCTGGGTGCCCGCCGGGATGGTGATCTTCGCCCGCCCGCCGTCGACCGTCGGCACCTCGATGTGGCCGCCCAGCGCCGCCGTGGTCACCGGGATCGGCACCTTGCAATGGATGTTGGCGCCGTCGCGCTGGAAGATGTGGTGGGGCGCGATTGAAATGAAGATGTAGAGATCGCCCGACGGCGCGCCGCGCAGGCCCGCCTCGCCTTCGCCCGCCAGACGGATGCGGGTGCCGTCCTCGACGCCCGCCGGAATGTTGACCGAAAGGGTCTTTTCGCGGCCCGTGCGGCCGGACCCGCCGCAGTTGGGGCACGCTTCGGAAATGACCTGGCCCTGTCCCTGGCAGGTCGGACAGGTGCGCTCGATGGTGAAGAAGCCCTGCTGGGCGCGGACCTTGCCGTGGCCCTGGCACGACGGACAAGTGTCCGGCGCCTTGCCGCCGGCCGAGCCGGTGCCATTGCACGAGTCGCACTGGATGGAGGTGGGCACCCGGATGTTGGTCTTCGATCCGGAGAACGCCTCGGTCATGGAGATTTCCATGTTGTAGCGGAGATCGGCGCCGCGGCCCGACGTGCGGCCGGCCCGGCGTCCGCCGCCGCCCATGAAGTCGCCGAACATCTCATCGAAGATATCGGCGAACCCGGCGCCGAAACCGTCGCCGAAGCCACCCTCTCCGAAGCCGCCGGGCCCGCCCTGTTCGAACGCCGCGTGACCGTATTGGTCATAGGCCGCGCGTTTCTGTTCGTCCGACAGGACGTCGTTGGCTTCGTTGAGTTCCTTGAACTTCCGCTCGGCCTCCTCGTCGCCCTGATTCCGGTCGGGGTGATACTGCATGGCCAGTTTGCGATAGGCCTTCTTGATGTCGTCGGCGCTGGCGTTCCGATCGACACCCAAGGTGGCGTAATAGTCGTTCTTGGCCATCGCTCAGGCACTTACCCCAACTGGCGGACCGTGAACCCGGCTAGGCGTCGTCTTTCTTTTCCGGGTCGACTTCCTCGAAATCGGCGTCGACGACGGTGGCGTCGTCATCCGATGGGGCGTCGCCGGCGCCGCCCTCGGGCGCATCCGTCCCGCCCATGCCGCTCATGTCCAGATCGGGCGCCCCCTCGCCCTCCTGCGATGCCTTGTACATGGCCTCGCCGAGCTTCATGGACGCCTGCATCAGCGTTTCGGTCTTGGCCTTGATGCCGTCGACGTCTTCGCTCTCCTGGACATCCTTGAGAGCCTGAAGCGCTTCCTCGATGGAGGCTTTTTCCTCGTCGGAAACCTTGTCGCCATATTCGGCGAGATTCTTCTCGGTGGTGTGGATCAGGGTGTCGGCCTGGTTCCGGGCCTCGACCAGCTCTCTCCGCTTCTTGTCTTCCTCGGCGTGCTCTTCCGCCTCGTGGACCATGCGGTCGATATCGGCGTCCGACAGGCCGCCGGAGGCCTGGATGCGGATCTGTTGTTCCTTGCCCGTCGCCTTGTCCTTGGCCGAGACGTTGACGATGCCGTTGGCGTCGATGTCGAACGTCACTTCGACCTGCGGCATGCCGCGGGGCGCCGGCGGAATGCCGACCAGGTCGAATTGGCCGAGCAGCTTGTTGTCCGCCGCCATCTCGCGCTCGCCCTGGAAGACCCGGATGGTCACCGCCGACTGGTTGTCTTCGGCGGTGGAGAACACCTGGCTCTTGCGGGTCGGGATGGTGGTGTTGCGGTCGATCAGGCGGGTGAACACGCCACCCAGGGTTTCGATGCCCAGGCTCAGCGGGGTCACGTCGAGCAGCAGCACGTCCTTGACGTCGCCCTGAAGGACGCCGCCCTGGATGGCCGCGCCGAGGGCCACCACTTCGTCCGGATTCACGCCCTTGTGGGGCTCGCGGCCGAAGAATTCCTGCACCCGCTCCTGCACCTTGGGCATGCGGGTCATGCCGCCGACCAGGATCACCTCGTCGATTTCGCCGGCCGTGATGCCGGCATCCTTGAGCGCCGCCTTGCAGGGCTCGATGGTCCGGTCCACCAGGTGCTCGACCAGGGCTTCGAGCTTGGCCCGGGTGAGCTTGATGTTGAGGTGCTTCGGCCCGCTGGCGTCGGCGGTGACGAACGGCAGGTTCACCTCGGTCTGCATGGAGCTCGACAATTCGGTCTTGGCCTTCTCGGCGGCCTCCTTGAGGCGCTGCAGGGCGAGCTTGTCGTCGCGAAGGTCGATGCCCTGCTCCTTCTTGAATTCGTCGGCCAGGTAGTCGATGACGCACTGGTCGAAGTCCTCGCCGCCGAGGAAGGTGTCGCCGTTGGTTGATTTGACCTCGAAGACGCCGTCGCCGATCTCCAGGATGGAAATATCGAAGGTGCCGCCGCCGAGGTCGAAGACCGCCACGGTGCCGGTATTCTTCTTGTCGAGGCCGTAGGCCAGCGCCGCGGCCGTCGGCTCGTTGATAATCCGCAGCACGTCCAGGCCGGCGATCTTGCCGGCGTCCTTGGTCGCCTGGCGCTGGGAATCGTTGAAATAGGCGGGGACGGTGATCACCGCCTGCTCGACAGGCTCGCCGAGATAGGCTTCCGCCGTCTCCTTCATCTTCTGCAGGATGAAGGCGGAGATCTGGCTCGGGCTGTGCTTGTTGCCGCTCGCCTCGACCCAGGCGTCGCCGTTGTCCGCCTTGACGATCTTGTAGGGAACGAGGCCCTTGTCCTTCTCGGTCATCGGGTCGTCGGACCGGCGGCCGATCAGGCGCTTGATGGCGTAGAGCGTGTTTTCGGGATTGGTCACCGCCTGGCGTTTCGCCGGCTGGCCCACCAGCCGCTCGTCGCTCTCGGTGAACGCGACCATGGACGGGGTCGTCCGCATACCCTCGGCGTTTTCGATAACCTTGCCCTCGCTGCCCTCCATCAAAGCGACACACGAGTTGGTCGTGCCGAGATCGATTCCAATGACTTTGCTCATCCTGCCCTCTTACGTTAGCAACAGAACCCGCAGCCCTTCCGGCGCCGCCGGTCTTACCTCGTTCCCGGGCCCTGGCGGACCTTGGCGGACCTTGCCGGGAACATGTCAACAAAATTGCCGGGGATATATAGGGCGGCGGTATAGCCCGCGCAAGTGAGGGGCACCCGCATTTTTACAGGCGCCTTTTTTGCCCGAAACGACTCTTTTTCGGGCCCCTATGGCTCCTTGGCGTCTTCCCGGGCGCCGTCCCCGTCGGCGGCGTCCGGTTCTTCCGGGGCCGCTTCCGGCCCGGCCTCCGGTTTCGGCCCGCCCTTGGAGACGCCGACCATGGCGGGGCGCAGCAGGCGGTCGTGGATCATGTAGCCGGTCTGGATTTCCTGGACGACGACGCCTTCCGGCCGTTCGGGGTCCTCGACCTCGAACATGGCCTGATGAAAATTGTGATCGAATTTCTCGCCCATGGCGGCGATGGGCTTGATGCCGAACCGCTCATAGGACGCCTCGAGGGCCTTCTGGGTCATTTCGATGCCCACATGCAGGTTTTTCAGGTCCTCGTTGCCCTCCACCGTGTTCGGGTCGACCGCCTCGACGGCCCGGCGGAGATTGTCGGCGACGCCCAGAACCTCGCGGGCGAAGTTGGCCACCGCGTATTTCGACAGGTCCGCCTTGTCGCGCTCGGCCCGGCGGCGGACGTTCTCGGTCTCGGCCAGGGCCCGCAGCAGCTGATCCTTCAGCGAGGCGACATCGGAGAGAAGCTCCTCGTAGGTCGGCGGCGCATCGCTCTCCGGCGCTTCCTCGTCCCCGGCTGGCTCCGCCTCCGGCGGCGCGCTGTCCTGGTCGCCGCCGTCCCGGATGTCGTCGGGCGGTCCTTCGGCGGCGGCCTCTTCGGCAGGGGTCTCTTCCGCGGGGGCCCCGCCGTCGCCGTTTCGGTTTTTCTGGTCGTTCATTCCGGTTCCGTTTCCTGATCAGCCCATGGCGTCGCCGATGAGTTTGGCGGTGTAGTCCACCATGGGAATAATGCGCGCATAGTTCATCCGCGTCGGGCCGATGACGCCGATCGCCCCCACCAGCTGCTGCTGGGAGGAATGATAGGGCGCGACGATAAACGAGCAGCCGGACAGGGAGAACAGGTCGTTGTCGGCGCCGATGAATATCCGCACGCCCTCCCCGCCGTCGGCGAGGTCCAGGATGCGGAGCATCATTTCCTCGGTTTCCAGCGCCGCGAACAGGGCGCGGATGTGCTCCAGGTCGGCGAGCGCCGTCACGTCGTCCAGCAGGTGCGCCTGGCCCCGGATGATCAGGCTGCCGCCGCTCTCGCCGCCGGCCCAGGTGGCGACGCCGGCCTCCACCACCTTCGCCGTCAGGCTGTCGAGCTGCGCCCGGTTGGCCGTCAGCTCCGCGTCGATGGAGCGGCGGACCTCGGTGAGGGTCTTGCCGACGAACCGGGCGGCGAGGAAGTTGCCGGCCTCGGTCAGGGCCGATGCGGGGACATCCGCCGGCACTTCGATCAGCCGGTTTTCGACGATGCCCTCGGCCGTCACCATGACCACCAGCGCGCGGCCCGGGCTCAGGGGCACGAACTCGACATGCTTGAGGGGCGATTCGGTCTTGGGCGCCAGAACCATGCCGGCGCAGTGGGACAGCCCGGAAAGCATCGACGACGCCTCCTCCAGCATCTGTTCGATGCTCTTGCCGCTCCCCGCGAGGCGGCGCTCGATGTCGCGCCGCTCCTCGCTCGCCAGATTGCCGACCTCGAGCAGGCCGTCGACGAACATGCGCAGCCCCGCATCCGTCGGCAGGCGCCCGGCCGAGGTGTGCGGCGAGTACAGCAGGCCCGCCTCTTCCAGGTCCGCCATGACGTTGCGGATCGTCGCCGGGGACAGCCTGGCCGTCAGGCGCTGGGACAGGGTCCGCGAGCCGATGGGCTCGCCGGTTTCGACGAATTCATCGACGATCAGCCGGAATACCTCGCGGGACCGGGCGTTGAGCTCGGTCAGCGTCGGGCGTTTGGTGTCGGGTCGGCTCATGTGCTTGATTGGGCTTGGTCTCGTCCGGCCCCCCGGTGGGGCCGCCGGAAATCTATGTCCGCCGCCCCCGGGCGTCAACCGACGGCGACTAACCCGGATTTCCCGCCGGGGTCATGGTCTGCGCGTGACTCCGGCGGGAAATGTGGGCTAGTGTCCCGCTCCGACCGATCCAACCGGCGAACGCGGAAACCGACCATGAGACCATCGGGACGGGCCCCGGACGAACTCCGGGCCATCACCCTGGAAACCGGCATCAACAAGCATGCCGAGGGTTCCTGTCTCGCCAAGTTCGGCGATACCCACGTCATCTGCACCGCCAGCGTCGAGGAGCGCGTGCCGCCGTGGATGCGGGATACGGGCAAGGGATGGGTGACCGCCGAATACGGCATGCTGCCCCGCTCCACGGGCACCCGGACCGACCGGGAGGCGGCCCGCGGCAGGCAGGGCGGCCGGACCCAGGAAATCCAGCGCCTGATCGGGCGGTCCCTGCGCGCCGTCACCGACCTCGCCGCCATGGGCGAGATGCAGGTGCGCGTCGACTGCGACGTGATCCAGGCCGACGGCGGCACCCGGACGGCG
>CAZUGT010000262.1:0-17319 GCA_964620095.1 uncultured Rhodospirillaceae bacterium
GCCCGGCCGGCCCGGCATACGCACCAGCTTCATGCCGGCGGCGACGCGCTGATTCACGTCGACGTCACGGCGGTGATCGGCTGAGCCCGGCGCCGCTCCAAGCATCACCGAGACGTGATGCGTAGTGAGTTGAAGCGAGTTCGGGGCGGGCGCACATTTCCCGCATGAGCAACATGCCCTCGCACAACTTTGCGCGCGCCCGCCGGATAGCTGTTTCGAGCATCCTGGCCGGCGCTCTCGTCGCCCTGACGGCCGCGGCCGCCGCCGCGAATCCGGCATTCTGGAAATTCGAGTGGCGGGACACGGATTTCAACAAGAAGTCGGTTGAATATTCCGAGATCATTTCCGGCGGCCCGCCCAAGGACGGCATCCCGTCCATCGACAATCCCAAATTCGAGCCGGCCAGGGATGTGCGCGGCCTCAAGGATACCGTGCCGGTGATCAGCTTCGCCATGAACGGCGAAGCCAAGGCCTATCCCCTCGGCATCCTGATGCGCCATGAGATCGTCAACGACAAGGTCGGCGGTATTCCGGTCGTGGTCACCTATTGCCCGCTGTGCAATTCGGCGATCGTGTTCGACGCCCGGGTCGACGGCAAGGTCCTGGAATTCGGCACCACCGGCAAGCTGCGTAATTCGGATCTCGTGATGTACGACCGGACCACCGAAAGCTGGTGGCAGCAGTTCCTGGGCGAGGCCATCATCGGCGAACTCACCGGCAAGCAATTGAAGATGCTCCCGTCGCGTCTCGAGAGCTTCGCCAAATTCAAGGCCCGGTTCCCCGGGGGGACCGTGTTGAAACCCGCCAGTCCCTTCGGCGGCCGGGGCGGCGGCAATCCGTATGTCGGCTATGACACGGCCGCCCGCCCGTTCCTCTATCGCGGTCCGTTGCCGAGCGGGATTCCCGCCATGGCCCGGGTCATCGCCATCGGGGATCAGGCTTGGACCATGGAGCTTCTCCGCAGGAAGAAGCGGATCGAGGCGGGGGATATCGTCATGACCTGGGAAAAGGGGCAGAACTCGGCCCTCGATAGCCGCGACATCTCCCGCGGCCGCGATGTGGGGAATGTCGTGGTGCAAAGGAAAACCGCGAACGGCATGGTCGACATCGTTCACGACATCACCTTTGCCTTCGTATTTCACGCGTTCCGTCCCGACGGCACGATCCACAAGAGCTAGAATGCCGGGGAATCTCTTTGGGCGTGTTGTTTTGAAGCCGGGGCAGGGCTAGACTCCTTGCCCCTGCTTTTCCTATTTTGGGCGGGAAATCCGGGCGGGACGATCGCCCCCCATTAAGCCGATGCAAGCCGCCAGAGCATGCAGCTAGGCGAGGAAATATCGAATGGCCGACAGGAAGCTGCCGACCAAGTCCTCGTCGGACGAGGTCCAGGAATTCCTCCAGAGGGTCGCGCTGACGCCGAAACGGGCGAGTTCCAGCGGCGATCCCGGCCGCCTGTTGTTCGCCATGGACGCGACGGCGAGCCGGGAGCCCACTTGGGACCGGGCCAGCAGCCTCCAGGGCGCCATGTTCCAGGAAACCGCGGCGCTGGGCGGTCTGGAAATTCAGCTCTGCTATTACCGGGGCTTCGGCGAATTCAAGGCCACCAAGTGGATGACCGATTCACAGGCGCTGCTTCGCCAGATGACCGGCGTCTTCTGCCTGGCGGGCGAGACCCAAATCGCCAAGGTGCTGCGGCACGCGGTCCAGGAAACCAAGACCAAGCCGGTCGACGCGCTGGTATTCGTCGGCGATTGCGTCGAGGAGGA
This sequence comes from uncultured Rhodospirillaceae bacterium, assembly GCA_964620095.1. Taxonomy (GTDB): domain Bacteria; phylum Pseudomonadota; class Alphaproteobacteria; order Rhodospirillales; family UBA2165; genus JAJDXO01. The sequence goes on from CAZUGT010000262.1 coordinate 1,767, forward strand.
TGTCGACAAGCTGGGCCACATCGCCGGCGAGCTGGGCATTCTCGGCGTGCCGGTCTTCGTCTTCCAAGAGGGGTATGACGGCATGGCGGAATTCGCCTTCAAGCAAATCGCCGCGCTGACCAACGGCGCCTACTGCCGGTTCGACTCCTCGAGCGCCCAGACCTTGAGGGAGCTTCTTCAGGCCGTGGCGGTCTACGCCGCCGGCGGCCGGCCGGCGCTCGAGGATTTGGCCAAGAGCCGGGGAGGCGCCGTCCTGCAAATCGCTCATCAGGTGAACCGGGGTTAACGGGCCCATGCCGACATTCATCCTGGGAGTCGCGATCCTCATCGGCGTGTTTCTGGCCGCCCGCTGGTTCGCTTCGGCGCCGCCGGCCCAGCTGGCCAAGGCCCTGAAGATCGCGCTTGTCGTCATTTTCGTCCCGCTGACCGTCTTTCTGGTGCTTCGGGGCGGGGCGCATTTTCTGGTCTTTCTCCTGCCCGCCCTGCTTCCGTGGATCATGCGTTTCCGGGCGCTCAAGAGGATGCATAAGAACTGGCAGCGCATGTCGTCGGGCACCCGGGCGGGCGCCGGGCAGTCATCCCAGGTCGAGACGGCTTTCCTGCGCATGAACCTGGACCTGGGATCGGGCGAGATGGACGGCGAGGTACTGCAGGGCGGTTACCAGGGCCGGATGCTGCGCGACCTGTCCCTGGACCAGCTCATCGGCTTGCTTGGTGAATGCGCGGCCGACGAACAGTCGGCACAGGTGCTGATGGCCTACCTGGAGCGCTATCATCCCGACGAGTGGCGGGAGCGCGCGGGCGCCGCCGGCGCCGGTAACGGGGCGGGCGGGGCGGCGGCCGGCAGCGGCGCCATGACCCGTGACGAGGCGCTCGAGGTGCTGGGGCTCGACGGCGACCCGACCGAGGACGAGATCAAGGAAGCCCACCGGGACCTGATGACCAAATTGCACCCCGACCGGGGCGGCTCGACCTATCTGGCGACCAAGATCAACCAGGCCAAGGATCTGTTGCTGGGGATTTGATCCGCCGGGCCGACGCGGCGGGCCGGTCGCGCTCTAGTCGAGCCCCAGCTTGAACAGTTTGTTGGCGTTGTCGCGGCCGATTTGCCGGCGCTGCTCATCATCGAGGACGGGCGTGTCGTCGTACCAGATGGCCGCTTCGTCGGTTTTTTCGAACGGGTAGTCGACGGAAAACATCAGATGGTCGACGCCCATTTCATCCAGGCAACAGCGGAGCGTGGTATCGGAGAAATTGCCCGAGGTCGTGATGTGGAAGTGCTCCCTGAAAACCTGACCGAGGGGCCGGGTGCCCTTGTATTCGGCGCCGGTGACCGTCATCCGGGCGTCGATGCGCCACAGGTCGTAGGGGATGCGCTCGCCCAGGTGTCCCAATACCACCTTGAGGCCGGGATATTCATCGAACAGGCCTGAGCCGCAGAGGCGCAGGGCGTGGATGGAGGTCTCGCGGGCGAATCCCCAGACGGCGGTTTCCAGCCAGGGATGGCCCGAGGTGGCGAAATCGCGCTCCTTGATCTGCGCCCTGGGGTGCAAATAGAACGGCACGTCGAGCTCGGCGACCGTCGCCCAGAAACTCCGGTATTCGGGGATATCGTAATAGACGACGGAATCGGATACGTCGCGCTGGGTGAAGCCGTTGACCAGCGCACCGACAAAGCCCAGGTCGTTGACGCACCGCGCCAGCTCCTTGGACGCCAGTTCCGGGTCCTGCATGGGCAGCGCGGCGAACCCCTGGAACCTGTCCGGGTTCTTCGCCACCTGTTCGGCGAGGTGGTCGTTTGCCCGTGTGGATATCTCCGCCGCTTTCTGACGGTCGACGATTGCCTGAACGGCCGGGGCATTGAGCGACACCAGGGTCATTTCGATTCCGTGCCTGTCCATCTGTTCGAGGCGCAACTCCCCGATATCCAGCAACTGGTCGCGAAGCAATCCCCAGCCGGGCGCCGCGCCCACTATCTGCATGGAATCGTCCAGGGTTTCCGGAAGAGCCATATGCTCCTCCAATGCAATTTTGCCATCCATCGCTCTGATCCTTTCCGCGCGTTCAGCCGTCGTAGCTATGCTCTAACTCAAGGAAAATACCGTGCCGGCCCCATTCTGTCCCGTACGACTTGCGGCCGGGCCGGTGTGATCCCCCAATGCGAGGAAATTGTTACGAGTTGCGATTCGGGCATTTTACTCTATGAATATCAAGCACATAGTGTCGGTTGGTGTGGGCGGTTACGACTTCGCCCACGCTGAACCTTTAGATTTATGCCGGGTCCGGCCGGTCCCCGGCCTCTCTTTGGGGGGTTCATGGCAAATCCAATTCGAAAAGCGGTTTTTCCGGTGGCCGGCCAGGGGACCCGCTTCCTACCGGCAACCAAGGCGATGCCCAAGGAAATGCTGCCGGTGGTCGATCGGCCGCTGATCCAGTACGCGGTCGACGAGGCCCGGGCGGCGGGGATTGAAGAGTTCATTTTCGTTACCGGCCGCGCCAAGAGCGCCATCGAGGACCACTTCGATGCCTCTTCCGAGCTCGAGCGCTCCCTCGAGGAGCAGGGAAAAACCGAAGCGCTGGCCGCCATCCGCGAGGTCATGCCCGAGGCCGGCCGGATCGCCTATACCCGTCAGCAGCATCCCCTGGGGCTGGGGCATGCCGTATGGTGCGCCCGCTATCTCATCGGCGACGCGCCGTTTGCCGTGCTGCTGGCCGACGATCTCATCCTGGCGGAGCCCGGCTGCCTCGCCCAGATGATCGATGTCTACAAGCAAACCGGCGGCAACCTCGTGGCGGCGGAGGATGTTCCGAAGGAGCAAACCGACCGCTACGGTATTCTTGATGTGGTGGAGGATGATGGGACGTTGGCCCGGGCCCGGGCCCTGGTGGAGAAACCGAACCCGGCGGACGCACCGTCCACCCTGTCGATTATCGGGCGTTACATCCTGCAGCCCCAGGTCCTCAGGGAGTTGGACCGGCAGGAGAAGGGGGCGGGCGGCGAAATCCAGTTGACCGACGCCATGGCGCGGACGATCGGAGACATCCCGTTTCATGGTCTCCGGTTCGAGGGCCGCCGTTTCGATTGCGGTAACCGGCTGGGTTTCATCGAGGCCAACATTGCGTTCGGTTTGGATCGAGACGATATGACAGATCGTGTAAAGGAAATTCTCGCGGTCTACGGATGACGGGCGGAGCCTGAATTTGCGCCGCACTTGAACGTGAAGGATAGTCCCACATGAAAATTGCCATGATCGGCACCGGCTATGTTGGTCTGGTTTCCGGCGCCTGTTTCTCCGAGTTCGGTGTGGAGGTGGTTTGCGTCGACAAGGATGAAGCCAAGATCGACCGGCTGAGTGCCGGTGAAATACCGATCTACGAGCCGGAACTGGACGCCCTGGTGGCGAAGAGCGTCGCGGCCGAACGTCTGTCCTTTACGACGAGACTGGAGGACGGCGTTCAGGGGGCCGATGCGGTATTTATCGCCGTCGGCACGCCGAGCCGCCGCGGCGACGGGCACGCCGACCTGAGCTACGTCTACGACGCGGCCCGCGAAATCGCCGAAGCCATGGACGGGTACACCGTGATCGTCACGAAATCGACGGTGCCCGTGGGCACCGGGGACGAGGTGGAAAACATCGTCCGTCAGGTGCGTCCCGACGCCGAATTCGATGTGGTTTCCAATCCGGAATTTCTGCGCGAAGGTTCGGCGATCAACGACTTCATGCGGCCGGACCGGGTGGTGATCGGATCCACCTCGGAGCGGGCCAATGAGGTGATGCGGGGCCTCTACCGGCCGCTGTACCTGATCGAAACCCCGATCATCTTCACCAAGCGGCGGACGGCGGAGTTGATCAAGTACGCCGCCAATACATTCCTGGCGACCAAGATCACGTTCATCAACGAGATGGCTGATCTGTGCGAAGCGGTGGGCGCCGATGTCCAGGACGTGGCTCGCGGCATCGGTCTCGATGGCCGGATCGGCCGCAAATTTCTTCACGCGGGGCCGGGGTACGGCGGGTCCTGCTTCCCCAAGGATACTCTCGCCCTGGTGCGGACGGCCCAGGATTCCGGAAGCCCGGTCAAGATCGTCGAGACGGTGGTATCGGTCAACGATGATCGCAAGCGGCGCATGGCTGACAAGGTCATCCGGGCATGCGGGGGGTCGCTGACCGGCAAGACGGTCTCGGTCCTTGGGCTGACCTTCAAGCCCAACACCGACGACATGCGGGATTCGCCCAGCCTCGACATCGTGCCGGCGCTGATCGACGCTGGCGCCGAGGTTCGGGTCTTCGACCCTAGGGGAATGGAAGAAGCCCGGGGACTCATCGACGGGGTGACCTGGTGCGAGACCCCCTACGACGCCGTCGAAGGCTCCGACGTGGTCGCCATCGTCACCGAGTGGAATGAGTTTCGGGCGCTGGACCTGGAGCGTGTGAAATCGCTCATGAAGCGGCCTTGCATGGTAGACTACAGAAACATCTATAATCCGGATGAGATGGCTGCCGCCGGGTTTGACTACAGTTGCGTTGGCCGGCCGGGGGCATCGCCGTCCGCCGCGGAATAAAAAGGCGCGCGAGGGGTCTCCTATGACCGATGGCCGAAAATTGGACCCGACGATCCTCCGGGAATACGACATCCGGGGCATCGTCGGCGACACCCTGGACGCCGACGATGTTCGGGTCATCGGACGGACCTTCGGCTCCATCGTCGGTGAAAATGCCGTCCGGGATGGAAATCCGGTGGTCGCAGTCGGTTACGATGGCCGGATCAGCTCCCCGGAATTGTGTGCCGCGCTCACCGAGGGGCTGACCGCCGCCGGCGCCGATGTGCGCCTGATCGGCCGGGGCCCGACGCCGATGCTTTACTTCGCCACCCACCATCTGGACGTGGATGCCGGCATGATGATCACCGGCTCCCACAATCCGCCGGACTATAACGGCATCAAGATGGTGCTCGGTCACAGGCCGTTCCATGGCGCCGATATTCAGGCACTGGGCGTGCGCGCCGGCGCCGGCAAATTTTCGTCTGGCAGCGGCGGGGTCCAGGAGGTTGACGTCGAGGACGCTTATGTCGATCAGCTTGCCGAAGGGTTCACCCTGGGCGTGCCGCTTCGGGTCGCCTGGGATGCCGGCAATGGCGCCGCCGGCGACGTTCTCAAGAAGCTGCTGAGGCGGCTGCCGCACTCCCATTACGCCATCAATACGGAGATCGACGGCACGTTTCCCGCCCATCACCCCGATCCGACGGTGGAGGAGAATCTCGAGCAGCTGAAGGAGCTGGTGACCACGGAGCATTGCGATCTGGGATTCGCCTTCGACGGCGACGGGGACCGGATCGGGCTGGTCGACTCCGAGGGCAGGGCGCTCTGGGGCGACCAGATCATGGTGCTGCTGGCGCGTGACGTGCTGAGCCGCAATCCGGGCGCCACCATCATCGCCGACGTCAAGGCAAGCCAGGTGCTGTTCGACGAAATCCAACGCGCCGGCGGCAAGCCCGTGATGTGGAAGGCTGGCCACTCGCTGATCAAGGCCAAGATGGCCGAGACCGGCTCGCCCTTGGCCGGCGAGATGAGCGGCCACATCTTCATCGCCGACGGCCATTACGGATATGACGATGCCCTGTACGCCGCCGTCCGGGTCATGAGCGTGCTCGCCGGCGCCAATCAGCGGCTCGCGGACGTGCGGGACTCGCTGCCGCAGATGGTCAACACGCCGGAACTGCGATTCGAGTGCGCCGACAACAGGAAGTTCGACGTGATCGACGAGGTCAAGGCACGGCTCAAGGGACGCCGCGGCATCACGGTGTGCGACATTGACGGTGTCCGTGTCGAAACCAGCGACGGATGGTGGCTGCTCAGGGCATCCAATACCCAAGCGGTATTGGTGGCGCGGTGCGAAGCGGCCGATTCACAGGCGCTTGCCCGGCTCAAGTCGGCGGTTGCCGAGCAGCTCGAAGCCAGCGGGATCGAGCCGCCCGAAGGCTTTTTTTGATCTAGTTCAGGGCCCCTTCCGATGCCGGTCCCGAGGACGCGTAGGCCACGCCGGCGGGCAGGCGCACCTCCAAGCACGGGATCCGGTGACGGGTGAGCGCCCGGCAGGCGCGATAGGCATCGGTTCGGCTGATCCCCAGAATTCGCGACCGATAAAGAATACGCCGCTTGCTCCTGTGCAGCGGCATCAAGGTGATCTGCCCGCCCTCGGCCATGGCGCCCAGGGTCTGCGCGGCCTTGCGGGCGGCGGCAAGGGCGGGGCGGCGGGAGTAGAAGGCGCCCACTTGAATGCCCCAGACGTTCCCGGACGAGGTTACCACCTTTTGTTCGGCGGTTGCGCCCGGCAGCCGGAGGACCGGCTTGCGGCCCGGCACCACGCGGTTCGAGGCCAGGGTTTCCCGCCGTTTCTTGTCGAACGCCCAGTCCAGCAGGCTGGCCATGTGGCGGTTCCGGGAGCGTGCGGAATTGCCGCCGAACACGACGCCGATGAGCCGGAGGCCGGACCGTTCCGCGGAGGTGATCACATTGTAGCCGGAAGCGCGGATATACCCGGTCTTGAGGCCGTCGGCGCCGTGGTAGGTCTTCAGCAGCTTGTTGTGGGTCCGGTAGGTGCGGCCGTTGAAGGCGAAGGCCTTGCGGCCGAACATGCCATAATACTTGGGGAAGTGCGCCAGGACGGCGCGGGCCAGAGTGGACATATCGCGGGCCGTGGACAGCTGACCGCGATGGGGCAGGCCGGAGGCGTTGCGGAAGGTGGTGCGGCTCATCCCGAGCTGGCGGGCCTTGGCCGTCATCAGCGCGGCGAACTTGCGCTCGGTTCCGCCCAGGGTCTCGGCGACCACCGTGGCGACATCATTGGCCGACTTGATGATCAGCGCCAGAACGGCGGTCTCGACCTTGATGGTGCCGCCGGCGCGCAGGCCCAGCTTGGAGGCCGGCTGCGCCGCGGCCCGCCGGGAAACCCTCATCCGGGAATTCATGCCGAGTTTGCCGTTCTCTACGGCCTCGAACAGCAGATAGAGCGTCATCAGCTTGGTCAGCGAGGCGGGGAAGTTTCGGGTCTGGGCGTTTACCGAGTGATAGACCTCACCGGTATCCGCGTCGAGGACGATAGACGCATATTTCGCCGAGGCGGAATGGGGAAACAACAGGAGCGAGGCGGCGGCCAAACCGGCCGCAAATGCGGCGCGGCGTAAACCAGAGAATACGCAGTTAATCACCATGAGCCTCCGTACGCCCGCCTGAAGCGCCGTTGCTTGCTTGATCTCTCTACCCCCAAAGACCGAAGGTACGGCAAGTTCCCGGACCTGTCCATCAGCCCTCTACGTTGGTCCCTGAAGCCGCTCGCGGCGGGGGGCTGCTGTTGATTCCGGCCCCAGCCGGGTGTTCCCAGGTATCCAATGACCCCAACTGGAATGTTCCAAATGGCCTTAAAGAAAGTGTTAACGGCGAACCAGCGGTGTAAAATCAGCCCCATTCCCGGAATGGAATTTTGCACGTCCGGCCCGGACGGCATATATTCGGGGTTCGGTGCCCATGGCCACGGGCGCAGACTGGCAGAATTCCCGACGCGGACAAGACGCATTGAGACCAGCCAAGAAACGATGAAACGCGACGACGACGGACGAAACGGCGACGACGATCTCGAACATGGGATCGCCCTGAAAAGCCGGACCAAGACCAAAAAGCCGTCCATGTACAAGGTCTTGATGCTGAACGACGACTACACGCCGATGGAATTCGTCGTTCACGTGCTGGAATCATTTTTCAGCAAGAGCCACGAGGAGGCAACGCGGATCATGCTGCACGTCCACCAGAAGGGTGTCGGTGTTTGCGGGGTCTACACGTACGAAGTCGCCGAGACGAAAGTGAATCAAACCATGGATCTCGCGCAGCAGCATCAGCATCCGCTGCAGTGCACGATCGAAAAGGAATAGCGATTTAAACAACAAAGGCCGTATGGGTCATGCTGTCTCGTAATTTGGAACAAAGTCTGCACCGGGCGCTGGGATTCGCCACCGAGCGCAACCACGAATATGCGACGCTCGAGCACTTGCTGCTGGCGTTGACGGAAGACCAGGACAGCGTCGCCGTTCTCCGCGCCTGCGGCGTCGAGATCGAGCAACTGCGCAAGGACCTGACGGACTTCATCGACGAGGAGTTAACCGATCTGATCACCAGCAAGCTGTCGGAGCCCAAGCCGACGGCCAGCTTCCAGCGGGTGGTCCAACGGGCCGCGATTCATGTGCAGTCTTCGGGCCGCGAGGAGGTCACCGGGGCGAACGTGCTGGTGGCGATCTTCTCCGAGCGCGAGGCCCATGCGGTGTATTTCCTTCAGCTGCATGACATGACCCGGCTCGACGCCGTGAACTACATCAGCCACGGCATCGCCAAGGTCCCCGGTTTCTCGAGCTCCCAGTCGGTGAACGGCACCGAGGAGGAAGCCGCCGAGGAGAAAGTGGTGCGGAAGGGCCACGAGGCCCTCGAGAGCTATTGCGTGAACCTCAACCAGAAGGCCATCGACGGCAAGATCGATCCGCTGATCGGCCGCGAACTGGAAATCGAGCGGACCATTCAGGTCCTGTGCCGCCGGACCAAGAACAATCCGCTCTATGTGGGCGATCCGGGCGTCGGCAAGACGGCCATCGCCGAGGGCCTGGCCAAGCGGATCGTCGAGGAGAACGTGCCCGAGGTGCTGTTCGGCAGCACGATCTATTGCCTCGATATGGGTTCCCTGCTGGCCGGCACCCGCTACCGGGGCGACTTCGAGGAGCGCATCAAGGCGGTGCTGTCCGAATTGGAAAACGTCGAAAAGAGCATCCTGTTCATCGACGAGATTCACACGGTCATCGGCGCGGGCGCGACCTCCGGCGGTTCCATGGACGCATCGAACCTGCTGAAGCCGTCGCTGCAGAGCGGCGCGCTCCGGTGCATCGGGTCGACCACCTACAAGGAATATCGCGGCTATTTCGAGAAGGACCGGGCGCTGGTTCGCCGGTTCCAGAAGATCGATATCACCGAGCCCTCGGTCGAGGATGCGGTCAAGATCCTGCGCGGCCTGAAACCCTATTACGAGGAGCACCATCAGGTCCGCTACACCTCCGAAGCCATCCGCCAGGCGGTTCAGCTCGCGGCGCGTTACATCCACGACCGCAAGCTGCCCGACAAGGCAATCGACGTGCTGGACGAGGTCGGCGCATCGCGCATGCTGGTGCCCGAGAACAAACGCCGGAAGACCATCTCGGTGAAGGACGTGGAAGCGGTGGTCGCCAAGATCGCGCGTATCCCTCCGAAAACCGTGTCGCGGGACGACAGGAAGTCGCTCGGCAATCTGGAGCGCGACCTCAAGACCATGGTTTTCGGTCAGGACAAGGCCATCGACGCGTTGGCAAGCGCCATCAAGTTGGCGCGGGCGGGCCTGCGTGAACCAGAAAAACCCATCGGAAGCTACCTGTTCTCCGGCCCCACCGGCGTCGGCAAGACCGAGGTCGCCCGGCAACTGGCCCGCAGCCTCGGTATCGAGCTCACCCGTTTCGACATGTCCGAGTACATGGAGCGGCACACGGTCTCACGGCTGATCGGCGCGCCCCCGGGATATGTGGGCTTCGATCAGGGCGGTCTACTGACCGATGCCGTCGACCAGCATCCCCATTGTGTCCTCCTGCTGGACGAGATCGAGAAGGCCCACCCCGACCTGTTCAATATTCTGCTGCAGGTGATGGATCACGGAAAGCTGACCGACCACAACGGCAAGGGCGTCGATTTCCGCAACGTCATCCTGATCATGACCACCAACGCCGGCGCCAGCGAACTCGCCAAGCAGGCCATCGGTTTCGAGCGGGAGGAACGCACCGGAGACGACGAGGAGGCGATCGAGCGGATGTTCACGCCGGAGTTCCGTAACCGGCTGGATGCAACCATTGCCTTCGACAACCTGACGCCGGAGATCATGAGCCGCGTCGTCGACAAGTTCATCATGGAACTGGAAGCCCAGTTGAGCGACCGCGACGTGACCATCGAATTGGACGAGACCGCCCGCGAGTGGCTGGCCAAGAAGGGCTACGACAGGCGGTTCGGCGCGCGGCCTCTCGCGCGGGTCATCCAGGAACATGTCAAGAAGCCGCTCGCCGAAGAACTGCTGTTCGGCAAGCTGTCGAAGGGCGGTTCGGTCCTCGCCACCATCAAGGACGGCAAGGTCGCGTTCGACTTCCCGAAGATCGCGCTGTCCAAGGGTTCACCCGGGAAAAGCGGCGGCAGGGGCAAGGGCCAGGATGACGGGCCGGATGACGGGCCGAAGAAGGGCCCCGGCGGTTCCGGAAAGTCCAAGATCCCGGCCTTGGTCGAGTAGTTTTCCCGCGATTTCGGGCCGAGAAGGCAGGTTGCCGACGGCGGTTCGTATTTTTCCGGCGTCTGCAATGGATTGCGCAAAGATCGCCGATTGACACCGGATAATCGTCTGACCTAAGTTCGGCCCGCCGATACGCTATTATCGCATCGCGATACAATTTTTCAGATTTTTGTGAACGAAATAGGAAGGCAAAAATGAAATTCAATACATTGAAGATTTCCACTGCCCTTGTCGCTGCCGGCGCGCTGGTTGCGGGGTTCTCCGCCGGGCAGGCGAAGGCCGCCGAGATGATCAAAATGACGGCCATCGACGGCTATTCGCTCAAGTCCATGTGGGTGAAGGAATTTGCCAACTTCATGATCCCCGAGGTCGATAAGCGGCTGGCCAAGGGCGGCAAGTACAAGATCGACTGGAACCAGGCTTGGGGCGGTCAGATCGTCAAGCCGCGCGGCGTCATGGGCGGCATGCAGAAAGGCCTCGGTGACATCGGCGTGGTGACCACCGTGTTCCACCAGGACAAGGTGCCGCTTCAGATGGTGGCTTACGCTACCCCGTTCGTGACCACCGACCCCCGGCTCCTCTCCAGGACCATCGACGGCCTGGCCGGGAAGTTTCCGGAGTTCAAGGCCGCGTTTTCCAAGTTCAATCAGGTCTACCTGACCAGCGTCGCGGTGCTCGACACCTATCAGATGTTCTCCAAGCACCCGATCAAGACCACCGCGGACTTCAAGGGTGACAAGATCGGCGTTGCCGGCCTGAACGCCCGCTGGGTCGAGGGCTTCGGCGCGGCCACCGTCCCCGGCAGCCTTGTCGGATACTACAACAAGCTGAAGACCGGCGTGCTGGACACCATCATGCTGTGGCCCGAAGCGGTCGTCGGCCGGAAAATGTACGAGGTCGCGCCCTATATGCTCAAAGGCGACATGGGTACGGCGAACTCCAAGGTCGTGACCATGAACAAGAAGGCTTGGGACGGACTTCACGCTTCGGTCCGCAAGGCCATCGCGGAGGCCTCGATCGCCTACCGCGACCACACCTCCCAGAGGGCCCTCGATGTGGCCGAAGCCAGCTACAAGGCCTATCAGGCCAACGGCGGCAAGGTTCACGTCATGAGCGCCACCGAGCGGGACAAGTGGGCCAAGGCCATGCCGAACGTGGCCAAGGACTGGGCTGCCGCGCAGGACAAGAAGGGCTTGCCGGGCACCAAGGTGCTGGCTGCCTACATGGACGCCATGCGGGCCGCCCAGCAGCCGATCCTGCGTCATTGGGACAAGGAGTAAGCGGTTAGCGCAAGCTGACCAGCGGACCTCATCATGTCTGACGTGTCAGCGAGGGCGCCGTCCAACGACGGCGCCCTCGTTACCCTGCTCAATTTCGTCCTGACCTGGATGAATACCATCGGCTCGCTGTGGGTCTTCGCCCTGATGGTGATGATCAACGTGGATGCGTTTTCGCGGACATTGTTCGCCCATCCGTTTCACGGCGTCCTGGAGTTGGTGGAACTGTCCATCGTCGGGATTGTCTTTCTTCAGTTGGGCGACGCGACCCGCCGCGGCCGCCTGACCCGGTCCGAAGGTTTTTTCAATTTCATGCGGGCCCGGAAGCCTACGGCGCATCGTTTCCTGGGTGCGGCGTTCGACCTCACCGGCGCCATCTTTCTGGCCATCGTGCTGGTTGGCGCGGTGCCCGAGATGATCGATGCCTGGGTCCATGATTATTACGTCGGCGATGAAGGCGTGTTCACCGCGCCCGAGTGGCCCATCAAGGTCATTATCGTTCTCGGCTGCTTCGTCACCCTGCTGCAATTTCTGGCGTTCGGGTACCGCTATCTGCGGCCCGGAGCGGGCGCCGAGCCCGAGACGACGCCCACGGGCGGATAGCCGGGCGGAGAAGGTACGCATATGTCCCCAGTTGAAATCGGCGCCGCCTCAGTCGTCCTAATCGTCGTCCTGATCTATACGGGGCTCTACATCCCCATCGCCCTCGGCATGGTGTCGTTTATCGGCGTCTGGATCATCCGCGACAATGTCGATATCGCGGTCGCCCTGTTGTCCGAATCCATTGCCGACACGGTGGCCGAGCAGGTTTTCGCCACCGTGCCGTTGTTCGCCCTGATGGGACTGGTGGTGAGCAAGGCGGGGTTGGGCAAGGACGTCTACGAGGTCGCCAACTTCATGTTCTACCGCATCCGGGGCGGGCTCGGCATGGCGACGGTTGCCGCCAACGCCATCTTTGCCTCGATCACCGGTTCGACCATCGCGTCGGCTTCGGTGTTCACCCGGGTCGCGGTGCCCGAGATGAACCGGTTCGGCTTCAAGTCCCGGTTTACCGTCGGTGTGATCGCAGGATCCAGCGTGCTCGGCATGCTGATCCCGCCGAGCGCCATGCTGATCATCTACGCCATCGTCACCGAGCAGTCGGTGGGTCAGTTGTTCATCGCCGGCATCGTTCCCGGGATCATCCTGTCCATCGCCTACTGCATCCTGATCCTCATTCTGTCCTACGCCTGGCCGAGCTTCGTCGGCGGCGACGAATCCAAGGACGTGGCCGGCGAGGACTGGGCCAACATGACCTGGGGCGATCTGGTGGCCAAGATTTCACCGGTCGTCATCCTGGTGCTGGTGGTGCTGGGCGGCATTTACGGCGGCGTCGTGACCCCGGTCGAAGCCGGCGCCATGGGGTCCCTGGCCGCCATGCTCATCGCCTGGTTCAAGCGCGCCCTGTCCTGGGCCGATCTGTGGGAGGTGCTGGTCGAAACCGGCTACATCACCTCGGCCATTCTGTTCCTGATCATCGCCGCCAGTATGTACAGCCGGATGCTGGGCGTCGCCGGCCTGCCGACCATGTTCGGCGAATGGCTCACCGGCCTGGATCTCACGCTTGGTCAGATCATGACCATGTATGTGATCCTGATGCTGGCGCTGGGCACCATCCTGGACACGGCATCGATCATCCTGATCGTGGTGCCCCTGTTCCTGACCGCGCTCGAGGAATTCGGCGTGGACCTGATCTGGTTCGGCATCGTCACCGTGGTCGGCGCCGAGATCGGCCTGCTGACCCCGCCCCTGGGGATATCGTGCTTCGTCATCAAGAGTACGATCAACGATCCGAACGTGACTCTTTACGATATTTTCTCGGGCGCTTTCCCGTTCGCGGTCACCATGCTGCTGGTCCTGATCATCCTGATCAACTTCCCGGTTCTGAGCACGGGTCTGCTGCAATTCTCCTTCCTGTAACGGGACGGCGGGGCCATGGCAGACACCTCGAAAGACCGCAAGCCCGGTATCCAGGTCATCGCCCGGGCCGCCGCCGTTCTGCGGGCGCTCGAAGGGGAGGCGGGCGGTCTCAGCCTCGGCCGGATTGCATCGCGAACCGGACTGCCGCGCTCGACGGTTCAGCGGATCGTCGGGGCCCTGGAGACCGAAGGCTGGGTGATGGCGGCAAGTCCCGAGGGCCGGGTCCGGCTGGGGCCGGCTCTGGCCCGCCTGGCGACGACGGCGCGCGCCGACATGGCGCGGATTGCGCACCCCTATCTGGAGGAGCTTTCCCGCCGGATCAACGAAACCGTCGATTTCGCGGTGCTGGACGGCGATGACGCGGTTTTCATCGATCAGGTGGTGGCGCCCAACCAGCTGCGCGCCGAGTTCAGCCTCGGCGACGCTTTTCCCATGCACTGCTCCGCCCACGGCAAGGCGATCCTGGCCGCCCTGGATATCCCGCGGGCGGAGGCGCTCGCCGAGGCCGAACTGCCGGAAGAGCCCGGCCGGGTCACCCACCTGATGGAAGAGCTCGACGAGGTGCGGCGCACCGGCCTCGCCTTCGACCGGGAGGAGCACATCAAGGGCATCTGCGCGGTCAGCGCCGCGGTGCGGGATTCCCTGGGCGGTGTCGGCGCGATTTCCGTGCCGGTGCCGGCGACCCGGTTTTACGACAACGAAGACACGCTGACGGCGGAGCTCCTGGAGTTTTGCCGACGCATCGAGACCGCGCTCGGCGCCGCCGCGTAATCGGACCTAGTCGTTTTCCGTCGAGCGGTAGGGCGAGTACCGCATCAGCCCGGCGATCTCGTATTCCACCTCGCGGGCCTCGCGCTCGACGAAATCCTTTACGGCGTTGGCGAAGTTGGGATCGTCGATATAGTGCGCCGAGTAGATTTCCCGCGGCAAATACCCCCGCTGGATCTTGTGGGGGCCCTGAGCGCCGGCCTCCACCCACCGCAGGCCGTGCCTGATGGCGTAGTCGATTGCCTGGTAGTAGCAGGCCTCGAAGTGCAGGAATCTGAAATCCCTTGAGCATCCCCAGTTGCGGCCGTAGAGCGTGTCCTCGCCCTTGAGATTGAGGGCGCCGCAGATCAAGTCGCCGTCTTCCTCGCCGACCACCATGACGGCGAGCTCCGACAAGGTTTCGCCGAGGATGGCGAAGAACTCGCGATTGAGATAGGGGCGTCCCCATTTGCGGTCGATGGTGTCGATGTAGAAGTGATAAAAGGCGTCCCAATGGTCGGAGGTGATCTCATCGCCGGCGAGGGCCCGGAGCCGCACGCCCTGGTCCTGTACCTCGCGGCGTTCCTTGCGGATCGCCTTGCGTTTGCGGGACTGGAGCCGGCCGAGGAAATCATCGAAGCTCTCGTACCCGCGGTTTTCCCAGTGGAACTGCTTGCCGGTCCGCTTGAGGAAACCGGCCGCCCCCATGCGGTCCCACTGTTCCTTCGGGGGGAAGGTGATGTGCAGCGACGAGACCTTGTGCTGGCGGGCCAACTGGACCATGGCTGACAGCAGAATATCGTGAAGCTCGTCCGGCGCGTCTTCGCGGATCAGCAGCCGCGGGCCCGTCGCCGGGGTGAACGGCACCGCCGATTGCAGCTTGGGATAGTAGCTGCCGCCGGCGCGCTCCCAGGCATCGGCCCAGCCCCAATCGAAGACGTACTCGCCATAGGAATGGCTCTTGAGATAGAGCGGCGCGCAGGCCGCCACGTCACCGTTCCCGTCCTCGACCACCAGGTGCTGGGGCTGCCAGCCGGTGCGCGCGGTCACCGAGCCGGATTCCTCGAGTGCGTTCAGAAAAGCGTGGCTGACAAAGGGATTGCGGCCGCCGGCGCAGGCGTCCCACCCGTCGGCGTCCACTTCCGAGATGTGGGCCACCACCTTGACGGTGATTTGTTCGTTCCCATCGGGCATCGGCAGAGACTAGGCGAGGGGGAACAGGGGGGCAAGAGG
>CAZUGT010000263.1:0-15244 GCA_964620095.1 uncultured Rhodospirillaceae bacterium
CCTCGAACAATTCCTTGGGCAGCTCGATACCGAGGACGATGGGGATGTTCGCCGCCTTGATGCCCCGGTTGGCCAGATAGATGCAGGTCGGGGTCTTCGACGTTCTCGAAACGCCGACGACGATGACGTCCGCCTCGTCCAGATTCGACGTGGTCTGGCCGTCGTCGTGGGTCATGGCGAAATCCATCGCCTCGATCCGGGCGTAATACTCGCTGTCGAGGGCGTGCTGCCGGCCGGGCTGGGCGTGAATTTCGGATTTGAGATAGCCGCCGAAAGCCGCCATGATCGGCTGCAGCACCGAGACGCAGGGAACCTGCAATTCCCGGCACGCCTCCTGCAGCCGGCCGCGGAGGCCGGTATCGACCAGCGTATAGAGGACAAAGCCGGGGTTGCTCCGGATATCGTCGATCACCATGTCCATTTGACGGACGTTGCGGACCATATTCCAAAGATGTTCGACCGGTTCCACGTCATCGAACTGCGCCAGGCAGGCGCGCGACACCGATTGAACGGTCTCACCGGTGGAGTCCGATATGAGATAGAGATGAAATTCGCTCATGAAATCCGTGCTTTGGGCTGGTTCCGCCGGTGACCGGTCCAAGTTATACACCAGTGCCGGGGATAAGTCCGGGACCACGTGGCCAGAAACGGCTTTCGCCCGATCGGGCCGAATTCGGCCGGAATCCGCGAGACGGTTTGTACAGCATGGCGGAAGTTATCCGAACCATGCCGATCCGCTTCATATGCCGTCCGCGAAACCGCTTATCCCCGTTTTTCACCCAATATGGTGCTGAAACGATGGCCCGATTCTCCGCCATCGGGCGGATTTCTCCCGGTTTTCCGCACATTCTTGTCCCGGCCGGGACCGGAATTCCCGGCCGCCGGAAAAATGCCGGAAAGCCTGTGGAAAACCTTTAATCCCCGCTTTCCCCCCCTACAACAACAACTACAACCTTTTTATTTATATTTAGATTGTTATAGGGGTGTGTTGAAAAATCCGCCCCGCGCCCTTTCACCGAACGTGCGGTCCGCATGACAGAAAAGAAATTCCTTCAGGTTCTCGGCGGCGCCCGAACCGACACCCCGCCGGTCTGGATGATGCGCCAGGCGGGACGGTACCTGCCGGAATACCTGGAGCTTCGCCGGCAGGCGGAGAATTTCCTCGATTTCTGCTACACCCCGGCGATGGCGGTCGAGGCCGCGCTGCAGCCCCTCAGGCGCTTCGATTTCGACGCCGCCATCCTGTTCAGCGACATCCTGGTGGTGCCCGATGCGCTGGGCCAGCGGGTCTGGTTCGAGGCCGGGGCCGGGCCGAAGCTGGATCCGGTCGACCGGGCCGATCCCCTGGCGGGACTTGGACTGGACAATTTTCACCGGCACCTGGCCAATGTCTACGAGGCCGTCTCCCAACTTCACGCCAGGCTGCCGGCGGATGTCGCCCTGATCGGGTTCGCCGGCGCGCCCTGGACCGTCGCGGCCTACATGGCCGAAGGCGGCTCGAGCAGGGATTACGCGGATGTCCGCGGCTGGGCCTACCGCGATCCTGAGAAGTTCGGGGCCCTGATAGACCTCCTGGTCGAGGCGACGGCGGCCTACCTCATCCGGCAGGCGGACGCCGGCGCCGAGGCATTGCAGCTGTTCGACAGCTGGGCGGGCCTATTGAGCGAAGCCCAGTTCCGCCGCTGGTCCGTGGATCCGGCCAAACGGATCGTCGCGGCCGTCAAGGCGGCTCATCCCCGCATCCCGGTGATCGGATTCCCGAGGGGCGCGGGCGCCCTCCATGCCGACTATGTCCGCGAGACCGGCATCGATGCGGTGTCCCTCGACGTCTCGGTCCCCCTCGGCTGGGCAGCGGAACATCTTCAATCCCGGACCGTAATCCAGGGCAATCTCGACAATTTGCTGTTGGCGGCGGGCGGCGAGGCGCTGGACGAGGAGGTCCGGCGGATCGTCGGGGCCTTCCAGGCCGGGCCCCATATCTTCAATCTCGGCCACGGAATCATCCCGTCAACCCCGCCGGAGCATGTGGGCCGGGTGGTCGATCTGGTGAGACATGCGGACTAAAACCGCCGTCGTGCTGTTCAATCTCGGCGGGCCGGACGGGCCGGACGCCATACGGCCGTTCCTGTTCAACCTGTTCAACGATCCGGCGATCATCGGCCTTCCGGGCCCGTTCCGGTGGCTGCTGGCGAAGCTGATCGCCGGACGCCGGGCGCCCGTCGCCCGGGAAATCTACGGCCGCCTCGGCGGCGGCTCGCCGCTGCTGGCCCTGACCCGGGAGCAGGCCGCCGCCCTGGAAGCCGAGCTCAATGCTTCACCCCATGCCTCGGGTCCCGACGAGTACCGGGTGTTCGTCGCCATGCGCCATTGGCATCCGTTCGCCCGTGAAACGGCGGCCGAGGTCGAGGCCTTCGGGCCGGACCGGGTCGTCCTGCTGCCCCTCTATCCCCAGTTTTCGACCACCACGACGGGCTCCTCCATCGAGGATTGGCGGGGCGCCGCGGCGAAGCAGGGAATCGCGGCGGAGACCCGCGCCATCTGCTGCTATCCCCTGGCGGACGGCTGGATCGCCGCCCAGGCGGATCTGCTGAAACGGAAACTGGCCGAAGCGGGCGATGCCGAATTGCGGGTGCTGTTCTCCGCCCACGGCCTGCCGAAAAAGGTGGTGGACAGGGGCGACCCGTACCAGTGGCAGGTGGAGCGAACGGCGGAGACATTGGCCGGGGCGTGCGGGCTCGAGGGGGAGGACTGGCGGGTCTGCTATCAAAGCCGGGTCGGGCCGCTGGAATGGCTCTCGCCTTCGCTCGACGAGGAACTGGAGCGGGCCGCGGCGGACGGGACCGGCGTCGCCGTGCTGCCCATCGCCTTCGTTTCCGAGCACTCGGAAACCCTCGTCGAGCTCGATGTGGAATATGCCGGGCGGGCGCGGGAGCTGAAGCTTCCCCAATACGTTCGCGTCCCCGCCGTCGGTGCTCACCCGGACTTCATTTCGGCCCTCGCCGGTCAGGTGCTGAACCTGGCGCCCCGGGGGGACGGGCCGGCGCCCGCCGATGGCAACCGGCTCTGCCCCGAAGGCTGGCGGAAATGTCCCTGTCCCTTGGTGAAAGCCCCCGAAATCCCGTGAAAGCATGAGGAAACTTCCATGATCGAACTGTCGGCGACCGCGTTTCTGTGGATCAAGGCCCTGCACATCATCGCCGCCGTCGCCTGGATGGCGGGGATGCTCTACCTGCCCAGGCTGTTCGTCTATCATTGCGAAGCCGAACCGGGCTCCGGAAAGTCCGAGACCTTCAAGGTCATGGAGCGCCGCCTGCTTCGCGCCATCGTCAATCCGGCGATGATCGCCGCCCTGGTTTTCGGCGGGATTCTGCTGGCCGGCCTGGGCGCCGATCAGTGGCGGGAGGGCTGGCTCCACGCCAAGCTGGCGCTGGTCGCCGGGCTTTTCGTCATGCACCACCTGATGGCCCGCTGGCGCAAGGCCTTCGAGCGGGATGAAAACACCCGCCCGGCGAAATTCTACCGGCGGATGAACGAGGTCCCGGCCGTCCTGATGGCCGCCATCGTCATTCTGGCGGTGGTCAGGCCGTTTTAGGGTTTCGGATTCGGATATGGAAATTCCCCCTCACCCAGCTACGGCTAAGGCTCGCAGGCTCGCCAAGCCTCCGCATCCCTCTCCCCCGACGGGGGCGAGGGAGCACTTTTGTCCCCTCTCCCCCTGAAGAAGGGGGAGAGGGTCAGGGTGAGGGGGTGCAGCCGCGCCGCGGAGCACGAACATGTCTTTGACTTCATATTCGGGCCACTTCATCCTGCCACCTTGAGTTGGCGGGTCCTGATAGCCGCAAGGCCGACGAGCGGTTCGACCGGCACCTTGCCCGGCTCGCCGATGGATAGAGAAGGAGAATAGTCATGGCACTGGATGTTGAAGACGTGATCGCTGGTCTCGACCCTGCCGAGCGCCGCAAGGTGGAGGCGATGGCCGCCGAGTTGATCGCCGAAGAAATGACGCTGCGCGAACTGCGCAAGGCCCGCGCGCTGACCCAGGCCAGCGTGGCGCGCGAACTCGGTATCAGCCAGGACGCCATCTCCCGGCTGGAGAAGCGGAGCGATCTCCTGTTGTCCACGCTGCGCCGGACGGTGGAGGCGATGGGCGGCAGCCTGTCGCTGATCGCCCGCTTCCCCGACCGGCCCCCGGTCGAGCTCTCCGGCATTGCCGAACAGGACGCCGCGAATGAAGCGGCGGAATAGGCGCGGGTTAATCCACTCCCCCTGACGAGGACGAGGGGGTGCCGCCGCGCCACCCCCGTATTCTTGATTTGACTTACCCCGGGCCGTTGGGCTAAGTGTCATCCAATCGTTACGGGGCCGTCCGTCAGGCGGCCCGCCTTTCAAGACATATCCAGAGGGTTCCGGACACGCCGTTGGCGGGAACCGCTTTTCCGATCCGCGCCCGCGGCTGCTCCGGACCCCCCCACAACACGAGATTCAAGCCTGTGTCGGAAATGAATCTGCAAAGCCTGAAGTCCAAGTCCCCCACCGAACTGCTTCAGTTCGCCGAGGAACTGGAGATCGAGAACGCCAGCACGCTCCGCAAGCAGGACATGCTGTTCGCCATCCTGAAGCAGCTGGCGGAGAACGACGTGCCCATCTTCGGCGACGGCGTCCTGGAGGTGCTTCAGGACGGCTTCGGTTTTCTGCGGTCCCCGGAAGCCAACTACCTGCCCGGCCCGGACGACATCTACGTCTCGCCCAGCCAGGTGCGCCGTTTCGGGCTCCGCACCGGCGATACGGTCGAGGGGCAGATCCGCGCGCCCAAGGACGGCGAGCGGTATTTCGCGCTGCTCAAGGTCAAGGACATCAACTTCGAGGAGCCCGAAGCGGTCCGCCACCGGATCAACTTCGACAATCTGACGCCGCTCTACCCCGAGGAGCGGATCGGCATGGAGGTCGACGATCCCAAGTACAAGGACCCGACGCTCCGCGTGCTCGACCTGATCACCCCGGTCGGCAAGGGCCAGCGGGCGCTGATCGTCGCCCCGCCCCGGACCGGCAAGACGGTGATGCTGCAGAACATCGCCCATGCGGTGGCCGAGAACCACCCCGAGTGCTACCTGATCGTGCTGCTCATCGACGAGCGCCCCGAGGAGGTGACCGACATGCAGCGCTCGGTGAAGGGCGAGGTGATCTCGTCCACCTTCGACGAGCCCGCCACCCGCCACGTCCAGGTCACCGAGATGGTCATCGAGAAGGCCAAGCGGCTGGTCGAGCACAAGCGGGACGTGGTGATCCTGCTGGATTCCATCACCCGGCTGGCGCGGGCCTACAACACCGTGGTGCCGTCGTCGGGCAAGGTCCTGACCGGCGGCGTCGACGCCAACGCGCTACAGCGCCCGAAGCGGTTCTTCGGCGCGGCCCGGAACATCGAGGAGGGCGGCTCGCTGACCATCATCGCGACGGCGCTGATCGACACCGGCTCCCGGATGGACGAGGTGATCTTCGAGGAGTTCAAGGGCACCGGCAATTCGGAAATCATCCTGGACCGCAAGCTCACCGACAAGCGGACCTGGCCGTCCATGGACATCACCCGGTCGGGCACCCGGAAAGAAGAGCTGCTGGTCGAGAAGGGGACGCTGTCGAAGATGTGGGTGCTCAGGCGGATCCTCAACCCCATGGGGGTGGTGGATTCCATGGAGTTCCTGCTCGGCAAGATCAAGGAATCGAAGACCAACGACGACTTCTTCGAGTCGATGAATACCTAGGGCCTTCGGCCCGCCCCCTCACCCAGCTACGGCTAAGGCTCGCCTGGGCAGTCGCTTCGCTTTGTGCCCTGGCCTCGCAAAGCCTCCGCAACCCTCTCCCTCAGGGAGAGGGAGTTTCGGTGGTGTCCCCTCTCCCCCTTCTTCAGGGGGAGAGGGTCAGGGTGAGGGGGTCATAAGAAATGAGAGTGAACCACCACCACCGCTTGTTTCGTATTCATTTTTGGTTATATTGAATACATAGCAAGACGCAGGAGGAGCCATGCCCCGCACGAGAACCATGACCGTCCGCGTCAGCGGCGCGCTCAGCGATTTCGTCGCCGCGAACACCGGCGGTGACGATGGCGCCTACGAGAATGTCAGCGAATACATTCGGGATCTGATCCGCCGCGACATGGAACGGGTGGAGGCGGAAGCCTTCGACCGGCTGAAAGCGGAACTGACCCACGCCTTTGCCGCACCGGAAAAGAGCTATCGGCCGCTGACGGCGGCCGATGTGATCGCGCGGAACCGCTCCTGACGCTCGTGCCCGCCATTCGCATCCAGGAGGCGGCCTCCCGCCGCCTCGACGGCATCTACCGCTACACGCGGGACAGGTGGGGCGACGATCAGGCGGAGAAATACATCGCCGGCCTGTTCGCCGCCTTCGACAGGATCGAGGGCCATGACGTCGCCTCGAAACCCATTCCGGCGGAATTCGGAGTCGATGGGTTCTTCTTTCGGTATGAACGCCACTTCGTTTATTGGCGGCGGCTCTCGAACGGCGACATCGGGATCGTGACGATCCTGCACGAACGGATGCATCGGATCGGCCGTTTCCGGGATGACTTCGGGCTCGGCTGATCGGCCCGAGTTCGAATGGGCGGCCGGCTGCGCCGCCGCTGCGCGCAGTTCACAATGGTTTGCCGCGATTCAAGCCGCAATGGTCCCTGGACATAAATGCCGGGGGTACGGATAATCGTCGCAACAATTCCCGCGCGGACACGGCAAGTATTCCTTGGCGCGGCAGAACAAAATCAGACAGCGCAACCAGACCTCAAATGGGGAGGATCTTATGAATAGGCTATCACGGCTCGTTCTGGGTGCTGCGGCAATTGGACTGCTCGGTGCCGGAACGGCGACCGACACGCAAGCCCAGCACTTCAAGGGAAAGACCATCACCCTGATCGTCGGCTTCACGGCCGGCGGCACGGATTTGACCGCGCGGGTGCTGGCCCGTCATATCGGCAGGCACATCCCCGGCAACCCAAACATTATCGTCAAGAATATGCCGGGCGCCGGCAGCCTCAAGGCGCAAAATTTCATATTCGAGAAGGCGCCGCCGGACGGCAGCGTGTTGTCGTTCAATCCGTTCGTGCCGTTCGGCCAGCTCATGAAGTCGCCGGGCGTCCGTTTCAAATACGAGGAATTCACGGCGATCGGCGGACTGATCAATCCGCCCAACCTGGTGTTCGCCCGCACCGATATCGTCCCGGGCGGCTTGAAGTCCGCGGCCGATCTGGTCAAAGCCGAATCCCTGCGCTGGACCGGCCGCCGGCCGACCAACTCCAACGATCTGTTCGGCCGTCTCGGCCTCGAGATGCTGGGCATCAAGTATGTCTACGTGCCGGGCTATCGCGGCATCGACAAGCTGCGCGCCTCGCTGATGACCAACGAGACCAACATCACGGGCATCGGCACCACCGGATGGACCAGCCAGATCAAGTCGACCATAGCCGCCGACGGCACCGTCAAGTTGCTGTGGTACCGGCCGAGTATCGACAAAGACGGCAATCTGGTCGGCCACCCCGATATTCCCAAAGGCACGCCGAGTTTCGTCGAGGTGTATAAACAGGTCAAAGGCAAGGCGCCGTCGGGGCCGGTTTGGGAAGCCTACAAGATGGCCATCAAGCTGGGGGCCGTGAACTTCCAGCTGATGGGGCCGCCCGATATGAACCCCGAAGCGACCACGGCGTTGCGGCAGGGCTTCGCCAACGTCGTCAAGGACAAGGCGCTTCAAGCCGAGCAGCGAAAGGTCTTGGGAACGGTCCAGATCCCGGCCACGCCGGCGGATATGGCGCGCGCCCATGCCGGGCTCAAGGGCGTCAGTCCGGAAATGATGGCGTTCTGGAAGAAGCACTTCGCCGAGGGCCGCGGCAAGAAAGGCAAATAGCCCGCGGCAAGGACGCCGCGCAATTGAGGCAAGCCGGCCCCAAAACTCCTCGGGGCCGGCTGCCTGAGTTGAGGGTGAGAGATGACGCGTCCGGCCCGGGTGGTTTCGGGCGCGGTCCCGCTTCATGCGTTTCCGTTCATGCGCCCTGCCGGAAGCGGTTCATTCGTCTCGCTCTTCGCTCACTTTTTCTTGCCCCCCCTCCCTAACCCTCCCCCTCGAAGGGGGGAGGGAATAGGTGAACACCCAACCAACTCACCTCCCCCCTTGGAGGGGGAGGTCGAGACGACCGGCGATAGCCGGGCGTCGAGGGTGGGGGGATCTTGTGGCAACACCGCGACCTCGCTGGCACTTGCCTCGAATCCGGTTAATCGCCATATTGGCCGCATGGCGAAAAAGGGTTCGAAAAACAAGGATTCCGGCGGCATCGGCGCGGACGACGCCAAACTTCTGGAGCAGGCGTTCGCCGATGTCCGGCCGCTGCCCGGCCGCACGGTGCAGCCCGGCGCCGGGCCGGCAAGACCGAAGCCGAAACCGCGGGCCGCGCCGCCGTCCGGCCGGACCCCGGAGCCGGCGCAATCCGAGCTCCCCGAACTTCGCACCGGAGACGCGCCGGGGGTCGACAAGAAGACCCAGCAGAAGATGCGCCGGGGCCAGGTCGAGATCGAGGGGCGCCTGGATCTCCACGGCATGTACCAGGACGAGGCGTTCCGGGCGCTCGAGCAGTTTCTCGCCCGCTCCCAGGCGGCGGGCAGGAAATGCGTCCTGGTGATCACCGGCAAGGGAACCCGCCCCGGCGGGCCCGAGGGCGAGCGGACCGGCGTATTGCGCCGGGCGGTGCCCGGCTGGCTCAACCGGGCCGGCCTCCGCGAGCGCGTCCAGAGCTTCCGCGAGGCGGCCCCCAACCACGGCGGATCGGGCGCGCTCTACGTCCTTTTGCGGCGGGCCAGATGACCCCGTTCGGCGCCCGGGTGCGGGAACTCCGCGGCAGGCACGGCATCCAGCTCAAGAAAATGGCCGCCGATCTCCAGGTGTCGTCGGCCTACCTCTCGGCCCTCGAACACGGCAAGCGGGGCCGCCCGGGCCCCGGCTTCGTCATGCAGATCGCCGATTATTTCGAGCTGATCTGGGACGAGGTGGACGAGTTGAAGGAACTGGCCCGGCTGTCCCACCCCCGGGTGCCGGTGGAGACCGGCGGGCTGACGCCCAAGGCGACGCTCCTCGCCAACCTCATGGCCCGGCATATTTCGGAGCTCGACGACGCCACCATCGAGCGCATCCTCGCCGAAATGGGGTTCGACGAGGTGGCGGGCCTCAAAGAATAAACTTCGTCAAATCGGCGTTCTTGAGCAGTTCGCCGACCCGCTCGCGGACCATTTCGGCGTCGATGACGATGGTCTCGCCGCCGCGGTCGGTGGCGGTGAAGCTGATCTCCTCGAGCAGACGCTCCATCACCGTGTGGAGGCGCCGCGCGCCGATGTTCTCGACTCCGGAATTGATGTCCGCCGACAGCCGGGCGATTTCGTCGATGGCTTCGCCGGTGAACTCCAGGGTCACGTCCTCGGTGTTCATCAATGCGGTGTACTGCTTGATCAGGCTGGCTTCCGGCTCGGTGAGGATGCGGACGAAATCCTCGTGGGTGAGCGCGCTGAGCTCGACCCGGATGGGCAGCCGTCCCTGCAGTTCGGGCAGCAGGTCCGAGGGCTTCGCCAGGTGGAAGGCGCCCGAAGCGATGAACAGGATGTGGTCGGTCCTGACCGTGCCGTGCTTGGTGGCGACGGTGGTGCCCTCGATCAGCGGCAGCAGGTCCCGCTGCACCCCTTCCCGGCTGACATCGGCGCCGTGGCGGTCCGAGCGCGCGGTGATCTTGTCGATCTCGTCCAAGAACACGATGCCGTCGTTTTCCACCACGCTCATGGCCTCGCGGACGATCTGGTCCTCGTCCAGCAGCTTGTCGCTCTCCTCGGCGATCAGCAGGTCGTAGGAGTCCGATACCGTCACCCGCTTGGGCTTGGCGCGCTGGCCGAACGCGCCGCCCAGCATGTCGTTCAGGTTGATCATCCCCATCTGGGCGCCGGGCATGCCCGGAATTTCGAACGTCGGCATGCCGCTCGACCCGGCGGAGACCTCGATCTCGATCTCCTTGTCGCCGAGCTGGCCCTCGCGGAGCATCTTGCGGAATTTCTGGCGGGTGTCGGCGCTCGCCGATTCGCCGACCAGCGCGTCCAGTACCCTTTCTTCGGCGTTGACCTCCGCCTTGGCCTGCACCTGCTTGCGGAGCCGCTCGCGGGTCGCGTGGATGGCGACCTCGACCAGGTCGCGGACGATGCTCTCCACGTCCCGGCCCACATAGCCCACCTCGGTGAATTTCGTCGCTTCCACCTTGAGGAACGGCGCCTGGGCGAGGCGCGCGAGCCGGCGGGCGATCTCGGTCTTGCCGACGCCCGTCGGGCCGATCATCAGGATGTTCTTGGGCAGCACCTCTTCCTTGAGGTCGTCGTCCAGCTGCTGGCGCCGCCAGCGGTTACGGAGCGCCACGGCGACCGCGCGCTTGGCGTCGTCCTGGCCGACGATATAGCGGTCCAGCTCCGAAACGATTTCCCGGGGGGAGAAGGTGGTCATGAATTACAGCTTTTCGACGGTGACGTTGGTGTTGGTGTAGACGCAGATTTGGGCGGCGATTTCCAGCGACCGCCGGGCGATGGTTTCGGCGTCGAAATCGTCGTGGGAGACCATGGCCCGGGCGGCGGCGAGGGCGTAGTTGCCCCCCGAACCGATGCCGATGAGGCCGTCTTCCGGCTCCAGCACGTCGCCGGTTCCGGAAACCAGCAGCGAGACGTTCCTGTCGGCCACCGCCATCAGCGCCTCGAGACGCCGGAGATAGCGGTCGGTCCGCCAGTCCTTGGCCAATTCGACGCACGACCGGGTCAGTTGTTCCGGATGCTGCTCCAGCTTGGCCTCCAGGCGCTCGAACAGGGTGAAGGCGTCGGCGGTGGCGCCCGCGAACCCGGCGATCACGTTGCCGTTGCCGAGCCGGCGCACCTTGGTGGCGTTGGCCTTGATCACCGTATCGCCCATGCTCACCTGGCCGTCGCCGGCGATCACCACGTCATCGCCCTTGCGGACGCAGAGAATGGTCGTGGCATGCCAGTCGGGCCAGTCGGGACGGGGAGATTGGGGATCGGCCATCGGACATGTTCCCATGTGGTTCCGGGTGTGGTTCCGGGCGGTTTGCGCGCGCCTCCGCGCGGTCCGCCGGTCTCCATGTAATCCCAGGCCCGCCTGCGGTCAACACGCTGGCGGAAATGCGCCGGGCCTGTTACAAGTCCGCGCCTAACCTGAAGGAGACCGGACGATGCGCCAGGCAAGCGTCGAGCGCAACACGAACGAGACCGAGATTTCCGTCACCGTCGACCTGGACGGGACGGGAACCTACGACGTATCCACCGGTATCGGCTTCCTCGATCACATGCTGGAGCAGCTTTCCAAGCACAGCCTGATCGACCTGACCGTTCGCGCCAAGGGCGACCTGCATATCGATTTCCATCACACCACCGAGGACACCGGCATCGCCATCGGCGAGGCGGTCAACAGGGCGCTGGGCGACCGGGCGGGCATCACCCGCTACGGCTCGGCGCAGATTCCGCTGGACGAGGCGCTCACCCGGGTGATCGTCGATTGCTCCAACCGGCCCTATTTGGTGTGGAAGGTGGCGTTCTCGCGGCCCAAGCTGGGCGAGATGGACACCGAACTGTTCCGCGAATGGTTCCAGGCCTTCGCCCAGGCCGCCGGCGTCACGCTCCACGTCGACAACCTCTATGGCGAAAACAACCACCATATCGTCGAAAGCGCGTACAAGGCCCTTGCCCGGGCGCTGCGCCAGGCGGTGACCATCGATCCGCGCGCCGCCGGTTCCGTGCCGTCGACCAAGGGCGTGTTGTCCGGTGGCGCGGACACGAACGTAGTGTCGGATGCGGGCAAAGACTAGGCCGCCGGAACCAGCCTGATGCGCATTTACACCGTCCATATCCCGGCTCCCCGGCCGGGAGGCGAACCTGCCGTTGCCGATCCGATGGAGGACGCGGTGGCGGTGAAGGAGGGCTTTTGCTGGCCCGCCGCGTTGTTCTCCGTCTTCTGGACCCTGTGGCACCGGATGTGGGGCGTGGCGCTGGTCCTGGTCGCCCTGCTGGCGGCGGCGGGAGGCGTCGGCGCGCTCGCCGGTGGGGACCATGTGACCGGAGCGGCGCTGGGCATCGGCGTCTTCATCCTCGTCGGCGGCTTCGCGAACGATGTCCGGCGGTGGAGCTTGGGCCGGCGCGGCTATGGGGAACGGGGGATCATTCTCGCCGAAGGCGCGGAAGCCGCCGTTCTCCGCTACATGGCGCGGCGCGATCCGGCCCGGGCGGGGGGCGTCTGATGCGGGTCGCCATCATCGACTACGAGTCCGGCAATCTGCGGTCCGCCGCCAAGGCCTTCGAGCGGGCGGTGGCGGACAGCGGTCGGACGGGCGCGGTCGAGGTGACCCGCGATCCCGCCGCCCTCGCCGGCGCCACCCATATCGTGCTGCCGGGCGTCGGCGCCTTCGCGGACTGCAAATCGGGCCTCGCGGCCGTCGACGGGATGCTGGACGCGCTGACCGAACAGGTGCGGAGCCGGGGCAAACCGTTCCTCGGCATCTGCGTCGGCATGCAGCTGATGGCGAGCTGGGGGCGGGAGCACGGCGATACCGAGGGGTTCGGCTGGATTCCCGGCGAGGTGACGGCGCTGGAGCCCGCCGACGAGGCCCTGAAGATTCCCCACATGGGATGGAACGCCCTCGAATTCGAGCCGGGCAGTCACCCCGTCATGGACGGCATTTCCCCCGGCGCGCACACCTATTTCGTCCACTCCTACGGCTTCGCGCCCGAGGCCGAAAGCGACGTCCTGGCGCGGGTCGACTATGCCGGCCCGGTGACCGCCATCGTCGGGCGCGGCAATCTGGTGGGCACCCAGTTCCACCCGGAGAAAAGCCAGCGGGTGGGGCTCGAATTCATCGCCAATTTCCTCCGCTGGTCGCCCTGAGGGAGATGTCATGAGGTTCTATCCGGCCATCGATCTAAAGGACGGCGACTGTGTCCGGCTCTACAAGGGCGACATGGACGCGGCGACAATCTATGGCGGGGATCCGGCGGCCCAGGCCCGCGCCTTCGCCGCCGCGGGCTGCGACTGGCTGCACGTGGTCGATCTCAACGGCGCCTTCGAGGGCCGGCCGGTCAACGGCGCGGCGGTCGAGGCCATTCTCGCCGCGGGCTGCCAGAAGGTGCAACTGGGCGGCGGCATCCGCAGCCGGGAGATGATCGAAACCTGGCTCGGCAAGGGCGTCGCCCGGGTGATCCTGGGCACCGCGGCGGTCAAGGACCCGGACCTGGTGATGGAGGGATGCAAATCCTTTCCCGGCCGGATCGCCGTCGGGATCGACGCACGAAGCGGGCGGGTCGCCGTCGAGGGGTGGGCCGAGGCCTCCGACATCACCGCCCTCGACCTCGCGCGCAAGTTCGAGGATGCCGGCGTCGCCGCCATCATCTACACCGACATCGACCGGGACGGCGCCATGGAAGGGCCCAACGTCGATGCGACGGTGGAACTGGCCGAGGCCGTCCGGATCCCGGTGATCGCGTCGGGCGGCGTGTCGTCCATGGACGATCTCCGGGCCCTGAGGGACGCGGGCCGGGGCCTGCTGGACGGGGTCATTTCCGGCCGGGCGCTCTATGACGGGGCGATCGACGCGGCCGAGGCCCGGGCATTGCTGGCGGCGGGCGGCTGACATGCTGAAGAACCGGATCATCCCCTGCCTCGACGTGGACAAGGGCCGCGTGGTCAAGGGCGTCAACTTCGTCGATCTGGTGGACGCCGGCGATCCCGTCGAGCAGGCGCGCCTCTACGACGCCGAGGGCGCGGACGAGCTGTGCTTCCTCGACATCACCGCCAGCCACGAGGAGCGGGACACCATCTTCGATGTGGTGGCGCGGACCGCGGAGGAATGCTTCATGCCGCTCACCGTCGGGGGCGGGGTCAGGACCCTAGATGATATCCGGAAGCTCCTGCTGGCCGGCGCCGACAAGGTGGCCATCAACACGGCCGCCGTCCGCAACCCGGAATTCGTCGGCGAGGCGGCGCTCAAATTCGGCAGCCAGTGCATCGTCGTCGCCATCGACGCCAAGCGCGCCGGCGATGGGGAAGGCCAGAGGGAAGACCAGGGGGAGGACCTGCGTTTCGAGGTGTTCACCCACGGCGGGCGCAGGGAAACCGGCATCGACGCCGTCCAATGGGCGAAACGCATGGCCGGGTACGGGGCGGGCGAGATATTGTTGACTTCCATGGACCGGGACGGCACCAAGGCAGGCTTCGACATCGAACTGACCCGCGCGGTCGCGGACGGGGTGCCTATCCCGGTGATCGCGTCCGGCGGGGTCGGCGATCTCGATCATCTGGTGGAAGGGGTGCGGGACGGCCGCGCCAGCGCCGTGCTGGCCGCCTCCATCTTCCACTTCGGCACCTACCGGGTGTCCGAGGCCAAGGCGTACATGAACGCAAACGGAATACCGATGAGGGGCACGGATGAGCAATAAGGACGACGGCGACGCCATCCGGGTGCTCGAGCGTCTCTACGAGGTCATCTCGGAGCGCAGAAAAGCGGACCCCGACGGCTCCTATACCGCCGGGCTGTTCGACGACGGACCCGAAAAAATCGCCCGGAAATTTGGCGAGGAGGCGGTGGAAACGGTGATCGCCGCCCTCGCCGGCAGGAAGAAGGACATCACCGCCGAAAGCGCCGACCTGCTCTACCACCTGTTCGTCCTGTGGGCGGATGCCGGGATCAAGCCCGAGGACGTGTGGGCCGAACTCGCGAGGCGCGAGGGCATATCGGGCCTCGAAGAGAAGAAATCCCGCGGTTGATCGGAGTTGAACCTGAACCATGGCCTATGATCCGGAAAACATTTTCGCCAAGATTCTGCGGGGCGAGATTCCCTGCGCCAAGGTCTACGAGGACGACCACGCGCTGGCCTTCGAGGACATCAATCCCCAGGCGCCCGTGCATGTGCTGGTGATCCCCAAGGGGCCTTACGTCTCCATGGACGATTTCTCCGCCGCCGCGGGCGATGGGGAAATCGCCGGTTTTTTCCGCGCCGTCGGGGCCGTCGCCCGCCAGCTGGAGCTCGCCAATCCCGGCTACCGCATCCTCGCCAACCACGGCGACGACGGCATGCAGGAGGTGCCCCATTTTCACGTCCATATTTTCGGCGGCAGGAAACTGGGCCCGATGCTGAAACGGGCCTAGGGTCCGGATTCAATATCCCCCCCC
>CAZUGT010000264.1:0-3115 GCA_964620095.1 uncultured Rhodospirillaceae bacterium
AGATCGGCATTCGCGGCCACCGCCGCCGGCACGGCCGCCGGCGACGCTGACCATGGCGACCAGCCCGACCGCGCCGACGAATAGCACGAGATAGAGAACGGCGGCGAAGACGATCCAGGTGGTGGCCCTGTCGGAAGGCAAGCCTCATGCCGTCATTTGGTTCCACGGCGGCCAAGCCGCAAAAAAACCGGCCCCGAAGGGCCGGTTTTCTTGGAAATCTGGCGGATTACTTCCACCAAATCTGGTTGGGAAGCGCGCCGTAGGTCTCGTCGGCGCCGACCTCGCTGATGTGCAGACCCTTAGCGTGCACGAACACCGGCGGCGTCGTCGCCACGGGAATGATATAGGCCTGTTCGGTCACGCGATCGAAGAGCTGCTTGTAGATTGCCTTTCGGGCGTTGGGATCGAACGTGCTCGCCCCTTCCTTCGCCAGCTTGGTGATCACCGGATCGCGGGAATAGTTCCGCGCGCCCGGCGCGAAGAAGAAGTTGGCCGTGCTTTCCACGTCCGGAAGCCCGCCCGATGCCCATGGGTTCGCCAATGCCTGGATCTTACCCTGAGCCTGCTTCTTGCGGTAAGGCGGGAAGGGCAGCCGGGTAACCGATGCCTTGATCCCGACGGCCCGCAAATAGCCCGCGATCGCCTGCGGAACCGCCGCCGGGGCCGATGTCACCGAAGTGATCTCCAGGCTCAGATCGCTCACGCCCGCCTCGGCGAGCAACTGCTTGGCCTTGGCCGGATCGAACTCCGGCAGACGGGCGGAAAAGTCGCACCCCGCCTGATTGCGGAAACACATGCTCTCGACCAGCGGCACATCACCGCCGCCGGCGATCAAGGTCGTCTGGATCGCTCTCCGGTTGACCGCGTGCATAATCGCCTTGCGGACCCGGATATCCTTGAGCGCCGGGTTTTCCGAACGCCCCGCCGCGTCGAGGAGCAGGTAGGCGATCAACAGACCCTTGGACTGGGCGGTGAAGCCGAAGTTGGGATCGTTGCGCAAATTGTCCACCTGATCCTTCGGCACCCGGTACATCATGTCCAAATTGCCGGTCAGGAGCTGGGCCACCTGGGTCTGGACGGACGGGATTTGCTTGATCACGTAGCGCTTCACCTTGCCCGCCGGGCGGTAGTCGGCGGCCAATTGATAGTTGTCCACCCGCTCCAGCACGATGCCCTTTTCCGGATCCACCATCGCCGCCCGGTAGGGACCGGACCCGACGGGCTTGCGGCCGAAGGTGTTCTTCTTCGCCAGGGCGCCGTGAACGTCGGCGGGATATATGGAGATCGAGCGTGCAAAACGCATCATGGCCGAGACCGAAGGCCGCTTGGTGGTGATGCGGACGGTGTGCTGGTCAATTTTTTCGGCCCCTTTGATGAACAGGTACCGGGACTTGATGCGGAACCGCACCTTGGGGTCGGCGACGAAATTGACCGTATAGATCACGTCGTCCGCGTCCAGGTCGGAGCCGTCATGGAACTTCAGACCCTTCTTGAGCTTAAACTCGTAAGTCGTCGGGTTTACACGGGTCCACGATTCCGCGATCCGCGGCCGGAATTGACCGGCAGCGGTATCATAAGTCATCAGACGGTCGTAAATGGCGTTGGCCGTGAAGCCGGTTTCGGGCTTCGGGTCGTAGACCGCATCGATCATCGAGATGGGATCGAAAAAGGCGATGCGGACCGTGTTGTCCTTCTTTTGCGCCAGGGCGGGTCCGGCGGCCACCGCCATCACCGTTCCCAAAATGGCGCCGGTAAACAGACTGCGTCTGAGCATGAAATCTCTCCCTGTAACTGCCGCGGGGTTTTCCCGATCGGGTCTATCGGAAAAGTCTAGCCCAATCTCGCCCGGCTAAATATCCCATTTTTGCGAATCGCCGAAAAAAGCCCGCTCCGCGGACCGTCCGGCGCCCCGAATAATCGGTTCGGAGGGGCTAACGCCTCTCGTATTGGGTGGTGCCGAACATGTTTTCAAGGGCCTCCTTGGACGGTCCCTTGCCCTCGGTGCTGACGTCGGCGAGGACCTTCATGCCCTTCTGCACGGCCGGCCGCGCCTCGATCTCGTCCAGCCAGCGCTTCACGTTGGGGATCGTGTCGATGTCCACTCTGCGGCGTTCGTGGTTCCGCACCCAGGGGAAGGTCGCGATATCGGCGATGCCGTACTCGGCGCCGCCGAGGTAGGCGGTCTCGCCGAGCCGGCCGTCCATCACGTTGTAGAGCCTGGCCACTTCGTTGTTGTAGCGGGCCTGGGCGTAGGCGAGCTGGGTGTCGTCGGTGAGGTTCGGCGCGTAATTGTTGAAGTGGTTCTGCTGGCCGCACATGGGGCCGATGCCGCCCATCTGGAACATCAGCCACTGCACCGCCTCGAAGCGGGCCGCACTCCCCGACGGGGGAATGAATCTGCCGGTCTTGTGACCGAGATAGATCAGCATGGCGCCGGTCTCGAAGACGGTAATCGGCCCGCCATCGGGGCCGTCCGGATCGACCAGCACGGGAATCTTGTTGTTCGGACTGATCTTGAGGAATTCCGGTTCGAACTGGCCGCCCTTCCCGATATCCACCGGAATCACGTTGTAGGGCATCTCCAGTTCTTCCAGCATGATGTGGACTTTGTGGCCATTGGGCGTGGGCCAGCTGTAAAGATCGATCATCTCTCTTCCTCGCTAGGGGGCTCGGTGCGGGTTGTCGGCCGCCGGCAGGCGGTTATGAAATACGGATGCATGGTGGCCTTCCGCGACCGGCGTCACAAGCAACAATGAGAACCCATTCGGACAAGCCGCGACTTCATCAGGTTTCGGGGGGGGGCTCAGCGGCCGAGCGCCTCTTCGGCCTCCAGCCAGGCGCTTTCGGCGGCGGCGATCTCATTGTCGATCTTCGCCAGCTTCCTGCTCAGTTCCAGCATATCGGCGGTCGAGCCGTCATAGGTGGCGGGGTCGGCCAGGACGGTCTCGATCTCGGCGCGCTGTTTGCCCAGCCGCTCCAGCCGTATTTCGGCCTCCTTGGCCCGTTTGCGAAGATCGGCGGTCGCTTCGCGCGCCTGGGCGCGGGCGCGGCGCCCGTCCTTCCTGCTGATCGCGGGGGTGTCGCCGTTTCGCGTCCTTTTCGCGGTCCGGGTGCG
>CAZUGT010000265.1:0-14267 GCA_964620095.1 uncultured Rhodospirillaceae bacterium
GCCGGTGCCGCCACCGGAACCACCGCCACCAGCGCCGCCACCGGAACCACCGCCACCAGCGCCGCCACCGGAACCACCGCCACCAGCGCCGCCGCCGGAACCGCCACCGCCAGCGCCGCCGCCGGAACCGCCACCGCCAGCGCCGCCGCCGGAACCACCGCCGCCAGCGCCGCCGCCGGAACCACCACCGCCAGCGCCGCCGCCGGAACCACCACCGCCAGCGCCGCCGCCGGAACCACCACCGCCAGCGCCGCCGCCGCTGGAACCACCACCGGGCATCTGACCGCCCAGCGCGTCGATCGCCGCACGCACGGTGGCGTCGTCGTCGGTCACCGAGGCCAGCGCCTCGCTCAGCTCGGCGGGCGCGCCGTCCAGCATCCGGACCACCGAATGCTCCGTCGCCACCTCGGCCCGGTTGAGGAAGGTCTCGGCGAAATCGGCGAAGCCCGCCGACGCGCCGGGACCGCTCAAAAACCCCTGCGCCAGCAACACCAGGCCGGCATGCGCACCGCCGGCTTCGATGTGGGGAACCACGACATCCCGGCCGGCCGCCAGCAGGTTCGCGTCGGCCCCGGGCAACAGGATCCCCAGCCAAGCGTCCGAAAACTCGGCCGGGGTCTGGGAGTCCGGGTACAGCGCGGTCCAGCGCTCGTCCTCAATCAGGGTCTCGGCCGCGGCGGACAGACCGCCCCCGCTGGCGGCCGCTTCCAACTCCGCCATCAGCGCGGCGCCCGGCGCGGCGCCGTACGCCGCCACGGTCAACTGAACGATATCCTCGACGGTCTCGCTCTCGGCCAACTCAGCCACCGCCTCCCCGCTCCGCTCGAGGAAGCCGCTGGCGAAGCCGGCGAAGTCCGCCGGAACGGCGGGACCGCTCAGGAACTGCTGCGCCGCCAGCACCAGCGCGCCGGGCGAGCCGCCGCCGTCGATGAGGGGGACCACGACGCCGCGGCCGAACTCCAGCAGGTCCGCGCTCACCCCGGGCAACAGGGTCTCCAACCAGGCATCGGAGAACTCGGCCGACGTCTGGGACTCGGGATACAGCGCCTCCCAGCGCTCGCCGGAGACCAAGGCCTCGGCCGCATCGAGCAGAGAGCCGCCGTCGTCGACGATCGCCTCCAGTTCGCGCATCAGCGCCGCGTCCGGCGCGGCATCGTACGCCGCGACGACCAGTTGGACGATGTCTTCTCTAACTTCTTCGCTGGCCATTTGCGAAACTCCTTATAATTGTTCTGGCCTGGGCGGGCCGGCCGTCAGATTCGGGAGAAACCAGCCGGGAAGCCAGTATACCCCTTCCCGGTCAACCAACAGTCCGACCTGCTCCCAGACTGATTGCAAAACTCCTCGTCGTTGTTCCAGCTCGGCCGCCGGGTTCAGGGGAGGGCGCGCCGAGAGGCGAGATGTTAGTGTAGCCCCCCCCCCCCGGTCAATCAACAGCCTCAGACTGGCCGCAACACGTGAAGTCCGCGACAACGGCCGCATGGCGGGGCCGCGCGAAGCCGCGGCGCGGAATCAGCCGGCCACCTGCCTCCACACGAACAACCGCGTGGCGGCGAAAAAGCTGACGGCGAGCCACGCCCCCATGCCGATGAGACTGGGGTACACCTCCAGCAACGAGGCATCGGCGTTGGCGACCTCCCGCATGGCGGTGGAAACGAAGCTCAGGGGCAACGCCCAAGCCACCGGCTGGATCCACGTCGGCATGGACTCGATGGAGTAGAAAATGCCGGACAGAAAGATCTGCGGCAGTATCACCAAATTGCCCAGCGCCCCGATGGCCTCCTGGGTCTTGGCCAGGCTGCCCAGGCAGAACCCCTGGCAGAGGAAGATCAGCGTGCCGACCACCACCAGCAGGTAGAGCGAGGGAAAGTTGCCGACGATGCGCACGTCCAGCAGGAACACGGCGAACGCGATCAGGACCGTGAGCTGGATCAATACGATGGCCATCCGCGCCAGCACGATGGCGGCGATGAAGTCGCCGGGGCGGATCGGCGTGACGAACAAGCGCTTCAGTATGCCCTTGCGGCGGTACTCCACGATGTTGAACCCGCTGCCGCCGAGGCTCAGCTGCATCAGGGAAAGGGCCAGCAGGCCGGGCAGCAGAAAATCGATGTAGCGCTGCGAGCGGGCCTGCACGTCCTCGATGGCGACCGTGAACATCGGCTCGATGTCCCGGAACCGCCGCTCGATCGAGATCAGGGTCTGCTCCAGCATCGGCATGATCAGGCCGAGCTGGCGGACCTGGGCGGCGTCCACCAGCACGGCGATCTCCCCGTCCTCCGCGCCGGCATCGAACCGCTCCGGCAGCACCAGCACCATGGTCCGGTCGCCGTCCACCAGTTCCGCGCGCAGGATGGACTCCTCGCCGACCGTGACGTCGAACAGCGGATCCTCGGTCAGCAACCCGATGAAGTCGGCGGCCACGGGACCGGCCGACCGGTCGACGATGCCCACTGAAATGGGATCCTGGCCGCCGCGGCCGAGGAAGCTGAAGACCCCCATGAACACGATCGGAAAGAACAAGCTGAAGAAAATCGACCGCCGATCGCGCCAGAATATCTTGAGGAACACCCAGGTGAGGTGCCGCCGCAGTCCGTTCACTTCCGCCTCCCTTCAGTCCCGCAGGCCGTGGCCGGTAAGCGCCAGAAACACGTCCTCCAGATTGCCGTGCGAAGGCGTCTCCGGCGGCTCCGGCGCGTGTTTGAGGATGAGTTCGCGAGGTGCGCCCTCGGCGATGATTCGGCCGTGGTCCATGATCGCGATGCGATGGCACAGCGTCTCCGCCTCCTCCATGTTGTGCGTGGTGAGCACGATCGTCATGCCCGTGCCGTTCAGTTCGAGCGCCAGATCCCACAGGTTGCGCTTGGCTTGCGGATCCAGGCCGGTGGTGGGCTCGTCCAGGAACAACACTTTCGGCTGGTTCACCAGCGCGCAGGCGATGGAGAAGCGCTGGCGCTGGCCGCCGGACAGGCTGGCCGGCTTCGCCTTGATCTTCTCGGCCAGCTGCACTTTGCTGAGCAGGGTGAGGGGGTCCGCCTCCCGTTGGTACAGCGCGCCGAAAAGGCGTAGCAACTCCTCAAGGGAAAGGTTGTCGAAGTACTCGTTGGCCTGCAGCTGCACGCCGATGAACCGCTTGATCTTGTAGGGATGCTCGCCGACATCGACGCCGTCGATGAGGGCGCGGCCGCCGTCGATGTCGTTCAGCCCCTCCAGCATCTCCAGGGTGGTGGTCTTGCCGGCCCCGTTGGGGCCCAAGATGCCGAAAATCTCCCCGGCCTCGATGGTCAGGGAGATGCCGTCCACGGCGGGGAACGTGCCCCCCTTCTTGCCGGGCAACGGGTACCGCTTGGCCAGCTTGTCGATTTCGATGATGGACATGCGGGGATCCGGTCCGGCGAAGCGCCATGATAACCGAATCGGGCCCCGTTGAAACCGGCTTCGGACCCGCTTCGGACCCGGCACGCTGCGCCGGATCCGCAGACCGGAGCGCCTAGTAGTCGTAGTCGTAGCGGCCGTAACGGCGCTTCGGCTTCAGGGGCGCCAGGAAGAAGTAGAACACCCAGGCGAACCAGGACAGGCACAGGATCGCCAGGATCCAGGCGCATTTCTCCATGCCGGTGGTCTTGTCCGAGGTCGCTATGATCCAGATCGGCAACAGCCAGATGAGGAACACGGCCAAGCCGCACAAAATGGCGAAGCCGACCGACAGCACGGGGACCAAGGCCAGCACACCGACCATGATCAGGGCAATGAGCAACAGGTTGCGAAGCAGTTTCATGACTCCTCTCTCCAGCGCGCGGGCCGTGGACCGCCCGCGCCGGTCGCTTTACCCCACCTCTTGCGAATATCGTGCCAGCAATGAAAATAGCCATTATTTCAACGATTTGCCGTCCGAATCGGCCCAGGTGATGGCGAAAGGCGGCGCTTGGCTGGCGAAATCCGCCAACTTTAGGGACAACCCTGGGTGG
This sequence comes from uncultured Rhodospirillaceae bacterium, assembly GCA_964620095.1. Lineage (GTDB taxonomy): Bacteria > Pseudomonadota > Alphaproteobacteria > Rhodospirillales > UBA2165 > JAJDXO01. The sequence continues at coordinate 3,969 of CAZUGT010000265.1, forward strand.
CTATGCCCCAAGGCGCCCTCGGGGAAGGTTGACCGGGAGGTGCGGAAACGATGGCGCGGCGGCATCCTCGGCATTCCGACAGTTGGCCGCGCAACCGACCCAAAGACGGCGAGTCACAACCCTCATGGTCTTGCGGGGGATGTCGCGCGAGGTTGTTTCCGCTGACGGCCGCGTCGCTTCTTCTTGTGCGAAGCGGTGTCCGTCAACCCCGCCCGCATTCCCTCATACAGTCCGAACAAGTGTTCGATCCGATCTCTTTCGGATGCAAAACCTCTGCGTCGATAAGCGCGGTCCACCGCACGGTCAAGCGCTTCGTGCGCCTTACGCAATTCCGGCGGCATGATATCCGGATCATAAAGCTCCGCCAATGTCGCATTCGGATGCATGGCGCGAGCATCAAGGACGGTCTGAGCAAGCGGCTCCAATTTTGAAAGGTTGGTTTTCTCAGGAGGCAACGGGAAGGTGTTGTAAACAAGCTGAATGGAGTATCTGTAACGGCTTTCCAGTCGTCCCCCGATATAACGCAACCATGCCATGTGCATCGATGAAGTCAGCAACGCGAAGTGTATAAGCGTCGCATTGGCGAGAATTCGTATGGCGTTGCTGGGAATTAGCGGGGGCGTCAGCCAAGCGATGGGAACATGGCTTCGGTGTTCGGAGCTGGTCTCTGGTATTGCTAAAAAAGGCGCTGTGGGTATGACGTTCACATGATAGAGCGTCGGGGTGTCGGCCAATTCCCGCGTTTGCGGGCTTTTGCTTTCTTTTCTATAAGCGCGGACAGAAGAAATCCTTTCTTTCACATGCGGCAACTTATTCAACTCATCAGGCGATGCGTCATGCAAAGCCAAGATGTAGCGGTTCTCGTTATGCAAGTATTCGCGCGCGCCAACGTATGGACGCATGTACTTGGCAGCCTTTGGTTCCGTTTCAAGAAACAACGCCCGCTGGGCCTCATTAAAAATGTAGTTCTGGTTGTCGATTGGTTTGGAGCCGATAATCATTCGGGGCATTCGATTGATCGGCGAGTTTTCTTCTTTCACGACCAGTTTAGGATCGGACATCCTGCTCGCATCGAACAGGTAAGGCGACAATGCTTCGTGAGCGGCTTCGTCCGGATCTTCATTGATGTCGGTATAACTGAACAGTCTTCTGATGGGAGGAGCTGTCGAACTGCATGTCAGTCCCAGAATGACCACATGCACATGCGCCTTGCCACGCGCATCGGATCCCCAAGCGAAAGTGCGGTGCGCGAAAATGATCTCAAGGTTGCATTGATCGAATAAAATCGGCCACACTTGGGCGACCTGCTCGCCTTGCGTGATTGAATTGGTCGCCACAAATCCTATTCTGGCTTTACTGTTCTTCACATAGTTTCCAGCCTTCATAAACCATGATGCGACGTAATCCAACGTTCCCTCTCTACCGCCGAGCTCCGTCACCATCTTATGCACTTGGCCGCGCTGTTTAGTGGATTGGAGTTTAGCCCCTACAAAGGGAGGGTTGCCCAACACGAAAGAGCCTTCCGCCACAGGCAGCACATCGGACCATTCGATCTCCAGCGCGTCGCCGTGGATGATATGCGGTGATTTCTCGAGCGGAATCCTGGTAAAGACTTTTCCAAACGCCACACTCATCCGGTTGTTCATTATGTGGTCGATCATCCACAGCGCGGTTTCTGCGATACGAGCGGGAAATTCGCTGATTTCAATGCCGTAAAACTGGTCCACGTCCACCACCGAGATCAATGCGGTGTCTAGCATCCTTAACTTTCCTTCGTGGACTATCTTTTGAATCTCCTGAATCACATCCATTTCAAGAATTCTCAATTCCCGGTAGGCAATAATAAGAAAATTGCCGCATCCGCATGCCGGATCGAAAAAGTTCAACTCGCCCAGCTTCTGCTGGAACTTATTAAGCAACCTTCTCTTCTCTCTATCACCCACCTTCCTTGCTTTTATCCTGTCGAACTCAGCGCGCAAGTCCTCCATAAAAAGCGGCTCGATGACCTTCAAAATGTTTTTCTCGGTGGTGTAATGGGCGCCTTGTTCTCTCCTTTGTTCTTTATCCATCACCGACTGGAACAACGCACCGAATATCGCCGGAGAAATATCGGTCCAGTTGAAGCGGCTGGCTTCCAGCAAAGCTTCACGCATTGTCGCGTCGAAAGACGGTATGCGCAACGGATCGCGAAACAGATCGCCATTCACAAACGGAAATTTCGCAAGATCCTCGTCAAGGTTTCTAACACGATCGCCCTCTGGCGTATTGAGAGTCTGGAACAGGTTCTCCAGCCATCCCCCAAGATCCGAACCGTCTTCTCTCGTGCGATGCTCGAGGAAATCGAGAAATATTTCGCGCGGCTCGAAAATACCGGTGTCGTCCGCGAACAAGCAAAAAATTATTCTGACAAGAAACAGCTCAAGGTCGCGGCCGACATAGCCGGACTCTTCAAGCGTTCGATGAATTTCACCAACAAGTTCGGAAGCCTTGATGTTGACCGGATCTTGGTCGCGAAATGGGCGTTGTTCTATTCCAAGAATGAATTTGAAGCGCTCGACATGCGAAGGGAGCTCGGAGAGAGGAAATTCGATCCCGTCATCGCTTTTTTTGGGATCTTCCAGGTCGAACAACACGAAATTTTGAAAATCGCTCAGCAACAAAAACCGCGGCAACTCATGGTCTTTAAGGCCGTGAAAATAGCCAAGCGCCTGTTCTTTCGCTTTCTTTAGATCCCGCCCGGCGCTCTTCTGCTCAACCAACAGCACTCCTTTCCATAAAAGGTCGATGAATCCACGCCGCTCGCCGAGCATCCCGACCGACTTCTCGAACGATGCCACGCGACGAACCGAGACGCCGAACACGTCGAAGAAGTCCCTGTAAAAGATCTGCGTTTCTCCCTTCTCATAGCCTCGTCCCTCCCACTCCTTGACGAATTTCGCCGCGCGGGCGCGGATTTCATTCCATGAGAGGCGCATTGGCTGTCTCCCGACGGTTCAGTAATGGGTCAGGGCACGGCGACGACATCAGCATCAGGGACGGCGCCGATGCCCGACGCCATGTCCGTCACCCGTCGTCGATCCCCAGTTCGGCCCACAGGGCGTCGACCCGCCGCCTGACCTCGTCCTTCATGGCGATCCGCGAGCCCCAGCGGCGCGTCGTCTCCCCCGGCAGCTTGTCGGTGGCGTCGAGGCCCATTTTCGAGCCCAGGCCCGAGACCGGCGAAGCGAAGTCGAGGTAGTCGATCGGGGTGTTCTCCACCAGCACCGTGTCGCGCGCCGGATCCATGCGCGTGGTGATCGCCCAGATCACGTCCTCCCACTGGCGGACGTCGATATCGTCGTCCACCACCACCACGAACTTGGTGTACATGAACTGCCGCAGGTACGACCAGACGCCCATCATCACGCGCCGGGCGTGCCCCGGGTACCGCTTCTTCATGCTGACCACCGCCAGCCGGTAGGAGCAACCCTCCGGCGGCAGGTAAAAGTCCGTGATCTCCGGAAACTGCTTCACCAGCAGGGGCACGAACACCTCGTTGAGCGCCACCCCGAGCATCGCCGGCTCGTCGGGCGGCCGCCCGGTGTAGGTGCTGTGGTAGATCGGCTCCCGACGGTGGGTGATGCGCCGCACCGTGAACACCGGAAAAGTCTCCACCTCGTTGTAGTAGCCGGTGTGGTCCCCGAACGGCCCCTCCGGCGCGGCGTCGTCCGGCCGGATCACGCCCTCCAGCACGATTTCCGCGCTGGCCGGCACATCGAGATCGCTGTCCATGGACTTGACCACTTCGGTCCGGCCGCCGCGCAGCAACCCCGCGAACGCATACTCGGACATCGTGTCGGGCACCGGGGTCACCGTGGCCAGAATCGTCGCCGGGTCGGCCCCGATCGCCACCGTCACCGGAAAGTCCTCTCCCGGATGCCGGGCCCGCCACGCCCCGAAGTCCAGCGCGCCACCGCGGTGCGGCAGCCAGCGCATGATCAGCCGGTCGCGTCCGAGCAGCTGCATCCGGTAGATCCCCAGGTTCTGCCGCGACCGCTCCGGCCCCCGGGTGATGACCAACGGCCACGTGACCAGCGGCGCCGCGTCGTCCGGCCAGCAGGTCTGCACCGGCAACATGCCGAGGTCCACCTCATCCCCGGCGATCACCACCTCTTGGCAGGGCGCCTTCTTCCGCACGATCGGCGCGACGTTGAGCGCGTTGCGGTACGCCGGCAGGTTTTTCAGCAGGTCGCGCCAGCCGTCGGGCGGCGAGGGCTCCTTCAGGAAGGCCAGCAACCTGCCGACGTCGCGCAGCCCCTCAAGGTTCTCCTGGCCCATCGCGAGGGCGATGCGGCGGGTGCTGCCGAACAGGTTGGCCAGCAGCGGGATGGACGATCCTTTCGGTTTCTCGAACAGCAACGCCGGACCGCCGCGGCGCAGCGTCCTGTCCGATATTTCGGTGACCTCGAGATGCGGATCGACTTCGGTCCGGATCCTTCTAAGCTGATCCTCCCGCTCCAGAAGATCGATGAATTCGCGCAGATCCTTGAACGACATGTGGCGTTCCGCGGCGACGGGCACGTCGGGGGGGCTACTGGCGCTTCATGGAGTTGAAGAACTCGTCGTTTGTTTTCGCCTGCTTCATTTTCTCGAGCAGGAACTCGGTCGCCTGCACGTCCTCCATCTCGCTCAACACCTTGCGCAGCAGCCAGACCCGCTGCAGCTCCTCCTCGGTGGTCAGCAGATCCTCGCGGCGGGTGCCGGAGCGCCGCACGTTGATCGCCGGGTAGACCCGCTTCTCGGCGATCTTGCGGTCCAGATGCAGTTCCATGTTTCCGGTGCCCTTGAACTCCTCGTAAATCACCTCGTCCATTTTCGAGCCGGTCTCGATCAGGGCCGTGGCGATGATGGTCAGGCTGCCGCCCTCCTCCAGATTGCGCGCGGCGCCGAAAAAGCGCTTCGGCCGCTCCAGGGCGTGGGCGTCCACCCCGCCGGTGAGCACCTTGCCGGACGACGGGATGATCGTGTTGTAGGCGCGGGCGAGACGGGTGATGGAGTCGAGCAGTATCACCACGTCCTCCCTGTGCTCCACCAGCCGCTTGGCCTTCTCGATCACCATCTCGGCCACCTGCACGTGGCGGGACGGCGGCTCGTCGAAGGTGCTCGCCACCACCTCGCCGCGCACCGAGCGTTGCATTTCCGTCACCTCCTCGGGCCGCTCGTCGATCAGCAGCACGATCAGGCGGCACTCCGGGCTGTTGCGGGTGACGGACTGGGCGATGTTCTGGAGAATCAGGGTCTTGCCGGCCTTCGGCGGCGACACGATCAGTCCGCGCTGGCCCTTTCCGATCGGCGCCGTCAGGTCGATCAGGCGGGCGCTCAGGTCCTCGGTGCTGCCGTTGCCCGCCTCCAGACGCAGCCGGTCCTGCGGAAACAGGGGCGTCAGGTTTTCAAAGAGGATCTTGTGCTTGGAGTTGTCGGGCTTGCTGAAGTTGACCTCGCCGATCTTGAGCAGGGCGAAGTAGCGCTCGCCGTCCTTCGGCGGCCGGATCAGGCCGGACACCGTATCGCCGGTGCGCAGGTTGAAGCGGCGGATCTGGCTGGGCGAGACGTAGATGTCGTCGGGGCCGGCCAGATAGGACGAGTCGGCCGAGCGCAAAAATCCGAAGCCGTCCTGCAGGATCTCCAGCACGCCGTCTCCGTGTATGTCCGAGCCATTCTTGGCGTGCCGCTTCAGAATGACGAAGATGATGTCCTGCTTGCGGGTGCGGGACACGTTTTCAAGGCCCATCTCCTGAGCGGTGTCGAGCAGCTCGGAGATGGGTTTCTGTTTCAGTTCGGTGAGGTTCATGGTGAAGGCCGTCGTCTTGATCGGTATGGGTTGAAGGAGCGAAAACCGCCGAGGGGCGGCTTTCGGGAAAACTCTTCGGCGCCGCGGACGCCGCCGAAATCGGGCCCCGCGGGCCGGTCGCGGGCTGAAAGGGGAACGTCCGTCGGAAACCGCCTCGCCGGCGAAGGGCGGAACGCCGCCCGGCCCGCCGGGGCCTTCGGGCCTCTCGCCCGAACGCCCGCCGCCACTATAGACGCATCGGGCCGCGATGTCCAAAAAGCGGGGGACGCCCCGCAGGGCGCCGGAACGGCCGAACCGTCCGGCCGGGCCGCGCCGCCCCGGCGGCGGCGGCATTAGAACGCCGTTCAGATGGTGCTGTCAATGAACTCGGCGAGCTGCGATTTCGAGAGCGCCCCCACTTTGGTCCCGGCGATGCCGCCCCCGCTGAATATGGCCAAGGTCGGAATCCCGCGCACACCGTACTGCAGCGGCGTTTTGGTGTTGGCGTCCACGTCCATCTTGCAGACCTTCAGCCTGCCGTTGTACTCCCCGGCCACCTCCTCCAGCACCGGCGCGATCATCTTGCACGGGCCGCACCACTCCGCCCAGAAATCCACCAGCACCGGGCCGTCGGCCTTCAGCACGTCCTCCTCGAAGCTGTCGTCCGAGACGTGAACGATGTTGTCGCTCATTGGTTTTTCCTCAACCAGAAATTCGCCCGGCCCGCCGGAAGGCGCCGGGCAGGAAGGCGCCCGGCGGCGCCGACGGGGCTATGATAAGGCCAAATTCCGAATATTCAAGCCCACAATCCGCCCACAATCCGCGATCGCCCGAGTCCCTCCGCTCCTCCCTGCGCCGCCGCGGGGCCGCACGCCTCATTCCGGCTACAATGCCCGCGCCGCCGGCGATGCGCCATACAGGGACCGCGACGTGAACAAGACCAGAACGCTCCTGATCGGCCTGATCGCCGCCGCGGCCGCCGCTTACTTCGTCTTCGACCTGGGCCAGTACCTGAGCCTCGGCTACATCCAGTCCCAGCTGGAGCGCATCCAGGACTTCGCCGACAAGCGTTTCGCGCTCGCCGCCGCCGTCTACTTCCTAGTCTACGTCGCAACCGCCGCCCTGTCGATTCCCGGCGCGGCCGTCCTGACCCTGCTGGGCGGGGCCGTGTTCGGGCTGCTGTGGGGGGTCGTCATCGTCTCCTTCGCCAGCTCCATCGGCGCCACCCTGGCCTTCCTGGCGTCCCGCACCTTGCTGCGCGATTGGGTGCAGTCCCGCTTCGGCGACTACCTGGGGCCCGTCAACCGCGGCATCGAGAAGGACGGCGCCTTCTACCTGTTCAGCGTCCGGCTGGTGCCGCTGTTCCCCTTCTTCATGGTCAACCTGCTGATGGGGCTGACGCCGATCCGCGCGTCGACCTTCTACCTCGTCAGCCAGCTCGGCATGGTGTTCGCCACAGTCGTCTACGTGAACGCGGGATCGGAGCTGGCCGGCATCGCCAGCCTGTCCGGCCTGGCGAGCGCGCCGGTGATTTTCTCCTTCGCCCTGCTCGGGCTGTTCCCGCTGGCGGCCCGGCTCGCCTTGAACGGCATCCGGCGCCGCCGGATCATGAGGCCCCACCCCCGCCCCCGGCGCTTCGACGCCAACGTGGTGGTGATCGGCGCCGGCTCGGCCGGACTGGTCGCCGCATTGATCGCCGCCGGCGCCAAGGCCAAAACCGTGCTCATCGAAAAGCACAAGATGGGCGGGGACTGCCTGAACACCGGATGCGTGCCGAGCAAGACCCTGATCCGCAGCGGCCGGGTCATGGCCTTGCTGCGCCGCGCCGGCGAATACGGCATCGACGGGGCCGGCGGCTCGGTCGATTTCGCCCGGGTCATGGCGCGGGTGCGGGAGGTGATCGCCGCCATCGAGCCCCACGACTCGGCGGAGCGCTACACCTCGCTGGGCGTCGAGTGCGTGTCGGGGGAGGCCCGCATCGAATCGCCCTGGACCGTCGCGGTCGGCGGGCGCGTCCTGCGCGCCCGCTCCATCATCGTCGCCACCGGCGCGCGGCCCGCCGTGCCGCCGGTACCCGGCCTTGAGGAGACCGGCTACCTGACCTCCGACACGGTCTGGTCGCTGCGCGAGCTGCCGCGGCGGTTGCTGGTGGCGGGAGGCGGACCCATCGGCTGCGAACTGGCCCAGGCCTTCCGCAACCTGGGCGCGCAGGTGACGCTGGTGGACATGGCCGAGCGCATCCTGCCGCGCGAGGACGACGATGTGGCGCGGGCGGTGGCGGAGCGCTTCGAGCGGGACGGCATCCGGATGCTGACCGGCCACCGGATGATCCGCTTCGGCCGAGCGGACGGCGGCGGCTTCATGGACGCGGAGCGGGACGGCCGGCGCGAACGGGTCGAGTTCGACCAGGCGCTGATCGCCACCGGACGCCGGCCCAACGTGGAGGGCTTCGGGCTCGAGGAGCTGGACATGCCCCTGACGCCCGAGGGCGCGATCGAGGTCGATGCGTCCATGCGGACCGCCTACCCCACCATCTACGCCTGCGGCGACGTGGCGGGTCCGTACCAATTCACCCACATGGCCTCGTTCCAGGCCTTCCACGCGGCCGTCAACGCCCTGCTCGGCAACCTCTGGCGCGTCCGCGCCCGCTACCGGGCGGTGCCCTGGGCCACCTTCACCGACCCGGAGGTGGCCCGGGTCGGGCTGAGCGAGCGGGAGGCGGCCGAGCGCGGCGTCCCGTTCGAGGTCACCCGCCATCCGCTGGACCGCCTGGACCGGGCGCTGGCCGACGGCGAGGCCGGCGGCTTCGTCAAGGTGCTGACGGCGCCGGGCCGGGACCGGATACTGGGCGCGGCCATCGTCGGACCGCAAGCCGGCGAGCTGATCGGCGAGTTCGTGTTCGCCATGACCTGGGGCCTGGGGCTGAAGAAGATCGCCGCCACGACCCACATCTACCCCACGCTGCTGGAGGCCAACCGCTTCGCCGCCAACGCCTGGCGCAGCGCGCGCCTGCCGGAGCGGTATTTCCCGCTGATGGCGCGGTTCTTCAGCCGGCGGCGGGGCCGGGGGCCGGCGGACGCCTGAAGGCGAGGACCGCGCACAGGGCGAGCAGCAGCGCGAAGGCCAGCAACGACATCTGGGGGATGGACAGTCCCAGCACGCGCAATTGCACCTCGGCGCAGTTGCCGTCGCCCTTGAGCAGGAAGTCGATGGTCTCGACCAGCGGAAAGTTCTCGAACAGGTAGGCGAGGCCGGGGCCGCAGGCCGGAGCCTCGTCCTCGGGCAGGCTCTGCAGCCAGATCTGGCGGCCCGCGAAGTAGCCGCCGCACACGCACATCGCGCCGGCGGCCAAGGCGTACGCCCGGCGGCCCCGGACGCCGGGGTTGTGGACGGCCGAGGCCAGGCAGGCCAGCCCGCACAGGACGACGAAGACGCGCTGGGTGATGCACAACCCGCACGGCGGCAGCAGCAGCACGTGCTCCATATACAGCACGGTCCCCATGACGGCCGCGCAGGCCGCGAAGATTCCGGCGTTCATGATCCGGTCGCCCGGCATCGAAAGCGCTGCCATGTTCCTTCCCGCCTCGCGGTCCCGCACGGGATTCTACCGCACGACATCCCGTGCGTCCCGGGCGGCTCCGAAACAGGAGGGACTTGTGTATCAAAAGAAGCAAACCTGAAAGATCCAATAAAACAACAACTTCGATGGCGTTCTCGGGCTCGATGCCGGGGCTATCGCCATGCCGTTGACATATGGCTTTCCATCCATCATATTAGGATCATTCCGCTGGGGATGCAGGGGGCTGACTATGGGCGCGAAGGCTGAGGATGCCGAATGGGAGTGGGTGACGATCACCAAGCGGCTGCATCCGATCACGCCCCGGAAGGCGAATCTGATACGGCAACTGATCGGCGCCGGGCGATGGATATGGAACGAGGCCCGCCGACACCTGCTGGACGACATCGAGCGAGCCGGCGCATGCAACCACCGCTTCAAGGACGGCGAGAACGAGCTGGGGCAACCGGGCCTGGGGCAGTGGTTCACCGGCCGCCGCAAGGATGTGGAGTGGCTGCAGGCTCTTTCCTACGACATCGTCCGCGCCGGGCTGCGGCCTATGGAAGGCGCCTGCGAGCGGCATTTCGAGAACCCTGACGAGCACGGCTTCCCGCGCGCGAAGCGCAAATACGGGCCGACGGAGTCCTTCGTCATTCCATACGGAGCATTCAAACTGGCTCCGGACCGCCGATGGCTGCGCATCCCCAAGCTCGGCTGGGTCCGGCTGAGCGGCCCGGACCGCCACGCCGACGCGGAGGTCCGCGAGGTCCGCGTCAAGCTCGAGTGCGGGCAGCTGTGGTGCTTCCTGCAGGCGCGGCGGAAGCGGACGGCGCGGCATGTCGCGCCGGAGAAGGAGCGGGTCGTCGGCATCGACCGCAACGCCTCGAACCTGGCGCTGAGCGATGGGACCTTGCGTTTATGGGACGAGGACGGC